>JAGWXQ010000045.1 GCA_018969805.1 Paenibacillaceae bacterium
TATCGATGGATACACGGGGAATACCCGATTTTGGATCGGACATGAAGCACATGCGATCCATCCGTACGCATACGGGTGGTTTTTTGTGATCATGAACCGAGGGGTGTGCTGGAAATGGCAATCATCTGGGTGTGTGTGGCCTACGTATGGGGGACGGTCGCTGCAGTGCACTGCGGGGTATGGGGCATTGTCGTGCAGGCGTTTTTGGTGGCGGTCGGAATGCTGTGTGTGCAGCGTGGAGGAATCGGTGTGGTGCTGCCTGTTGTCGTACTCGCGTATGGCATCGGTGCATCGATGTACGAAATACAACCCCAGCACAGCGCGCTGCAGCTCCCAGACGGTGCGGTCGTCACAGTGCGGGGCATTGCTGTGTCTCCTCCACGCGTCGATGGCGATCGCGCGCGCATCGACATTGACGCGGTGTTTGTCGAGGGAGGGGGCGGTTTGTGGACGGGAAACGAGCGCATGCGCGTGACGGTGCGATTGCTCAAGAAGGAGGAGCAAGACGCGGTACAGACGTGGCAGCGTGGCGACCGATTGATGTTTTCCGATGCACAGCTGCGCGTGCCGGATCGCCCGCGCAATTTTGGTGCGTTTGACTATGCGCGGATGCTGCAGCGACAGCGCATGCATTGGCTCGTGCACGTGCAGGGCACGGAACGCGTCACCCGATTGCCTGGATCGTGGTCGATATTGCGCACGTTTGATGCGTTGCGCGGGGCATACGCCGCGCGCGTGCGCATGCTGTATGCACAGCCTGTGTCCGGCTTTATGGAAGGACTGCTCATTGGATTGCGTACGTCGACAGCAGCAGAGCAGTATGATCAGTTTACACAGTTGGGATTGACGCATCTCCTCGCGATTTCTGGACTCAATGTCGCTTTATACGTCGGATGTATTTTGCTCATTTTGCGCTTGTTTCCTTTTGTGACGCGCGAGACAAAGTGGCTCATGGCGATGTGGTGCATCCCACCGTTTATATTGATGACTGGTGCAGAGCCGTCGGTCGTGCGTGCAGGGCTGATGGCGATGATTGCGCTGTACGCCCAATCGCGGCACATGCTGCGCAACGGCGTTGCGCTGTTGCACGTTGTGGCGGTGGTGATGTTGTTGTGGGACCCGTATATGATCCACGATGTCGGTTTTCAGTTGAGTTTTGTTGTGACGTTGGGGTTGTTGGTGTGTGTCCCTGCGGTGATGCGGCTTTGGGGGACGCGTGCGTTGTGGTTGGGTGGAGCGGTCGCGGTGACGATCGTGGCACAAGTGTGTTCGTTTCCGCTCACGATTACGTATTTTCATGGTTTTTCGTTGTTGTCGTTTGTGGCAAACTTGGTCATGGTGCCGATCGTCAGTGTCGTCGTCTTGCCGCTTGGTGCACTGAGTGTATGTGTGTCGTATGGTGTGGAGCCACTCGGGCATATGATTGCACAGCTCGTGCAAGGCATCATGCACGTGTTGTTTGCCATCGTTGCGTGGCTTGTGCAGTGGGAGTGGGCGTATACGGTGTGGGCGACACCCCCACTATGGTGGCTGTGCGCGTTTTATGCGGTCATCGGGGCCGCAGTCGCCGTAGGTGGGATGGAGATGGATTGGACGCGTGCGACGCGGTTGGGGCGAAGTGTACTAATGTGTGCGTGCGTGGCGATGGGTGGATTGATCGCCATCGCATACGATGGCGGATGGGGCGAGCGGGATGCGGTCGATGTCGCGATGCTCGACGTCGGTCAAGGCGATGCGGCACTCCTGCGCACTGCGCGGGGCAAACACGTGCTCATTGACAGCGGAGGGACGGTGTCCTACGGTGCGTCGTGGAAGCAGCGACGGGATCCGTTTGATGTTGGGAAGCATGTGTTGCTCCCGTTGCTCATGCAGCGCGGTATAAAGAAATTGGATGCCGTCGTGCTGACGCATGCGGATGCGGACCACTTCGGGGGTGTGCGGGCGTTGCTTGGACGCATCCGCATCGGTGTCGTGTATTTCAATGGTACGGTCAAAAACACTCCGTTGTTTACAGAAACGATGCGCGAACTGCTGCGCATGGGCATACCGATCGTACCGCTGCACGCGGGCGAACCGCTTGTGCTGGACGATTCGGTGTCGGCTTCTGTGCTGCATCCACCGGATCCGGACGCGACATCGCTGCGCCCTGCGGTCGTCGAACAACAAAATAGCGCGTCGATCGTGTTGTTGCTGCGGGCATACGCGTCTACGTTTTTGTTTGCTGGCGATATCGGCACGGAAGAAGAGGCGCGCATTCAGGGGATTGCCAATACGCGCGTCGATGTGCTGAAAGTCGCGCACCACGGATCGCGCACATCGACATCGGAGCACTGGCTGCAGCAGTGGCGCCCGCGCTTTGGGGTCATCAGTGCGGGGGTGTCCAATCGATACGGGCATCCGCACGACGACGTATTGGAGCGATTGACGGCGCACCGTGTGCGCGTATTGCGCACCGACGTGCATGGGGAGGTGCAGTTTCGCGTGCGGCGTGATGGGTTGTTTGTGCGCACTGCGCGTATGGTACAATAGGGGATAGCGGTCAAAAGAAATGGGGGATATCGTGCGAGATCCAAGAATCGATGCGTTTGCCCAAACGATCGTCGGGCATGCAACGGGTGTGCAACAAGGAGATCGTGTGCTGATCGAGATGGTCGGCGCGGAGCGTGATCTCGTGCAATCGCTTATCGCGCACGTTTATGCGCTCGGGGGTGAGCCGTACGTTCAATGGACGGATCGGGCAGTGTTGCGCACACTGATCGCCGGGATGGGGCGTTTGCAGCTGGAGACGTGGCGCGACATCGCACTGCACCAAATGCGACAGATGGACGTGTACATCGGGATCCGCGCGGGGGAAAACGCAAATGAACTCTCAGGCATTCCGTCTGAGGCGCAGCGCGCATACGAGAAAATATGGTACCATCCTGTCCACTTGGAGCAGCGCGTGAAGCATACGCGATGGGTCGTGATGCGGTATCCGAATGCGGCGATGGCGCAGCAAGCGGGGATGAATACGGACGCGTTTGCTGATTTTTATTTTTCTGTGTGCAACATCGACTACGCACGGCTATCTCGTGCGATGGACGCGCTCGTCGCGCGGATGGAAGCGACCGATCGCGTACGCATCATCGGTCCAGGGACAGATGTATCGTTTTCGATACGCGGGATGAACGCAGTGAAGTGTTGTGGACACCGCAATTTGCCGGATGGAGAAGTGTTTACTGCGCCGATTCGGGATTCTGTCGAAGGGACGATTGCGTACAACGTACCAAGTGTACATGCAGGCACGACGTTTGAACACGTGCGTTTTCGGTTTGACCGCGGGCGCATCGTCGAGGCGCATGCGTCGGACACCGCGCGGCTGCATGCGATTTTGGACACCGACGACGGAGCGCGGTACATCGGGGAGTGGAGCTTGGGATTTCATCCATATATTTTGCACCCAATGAAAGACACGTTGTTTGATGAAAAAATCGCGGGATCGCTGCACATGACACCAGGGCAAGCGTACGAAGAAGCAGACAACGGCAACCGATCGGCCATCCACTGGGATCTTGTGCTCATCCAGCGTCCCGAATACGGTGGGGGGCAAGTGTGGTTTGACGATACGCTCATTCGTCACGATGGGGAATTTGTCGTCGATGATCTACACGCACTCAATCGGGGAGCGTGGGCGCAGTGACCGATGCCCACACGTGGATCGCCCGCGCGCAGCAGCTGCTCGACGACGACGCGCGGCGCATCGAGACGCTCATCCACGTACAGATGGAGCATGTGACGACGCGCAAATGCCCACTGTACGAAGAAGTGCTCGATACGCAGCTGTACGGATATTCCCGTGCGGTCGATTTTGCGATTCGTGTCGGCTTGCTCTCGGAGCGCGCGGGCAAAGACAAAGTGCACGCGCTCGAACGCACGCTTGCACGGATGTATGAGGCGGTTGCACGCGCACATGATGAAAAGACAGCGCACCACACAGATGGCCACACGGAACGTCCGTATTCATCATGAAATACGGATGAAGATCACTCCGTGCGGCGCATGGTGGTGGGCTTTGTTTTTTTCTTGTTTGGCGGATTGACCTGTTTTGGTGCGGCGCGTGAGGCGTAGCGCGATACGTTGAGCAAGATGCCCATGCTTGCCATGCAGACGATAAGCGACGTCCCGCCCGCTGAAAAAAAAGGCAACGTCACGCCTGTGAGCGGGATCGTCCGCGACACCCCCCCGATGTTGATCAGCGTCTGCACCGTGAGCATCCCGATCACGCCGATGCCCGTGAGCGTGCCAAACCGTTCTGGACAGCGCAAAGACATAATGACCCCGCGCCACATAAATACGACAAATAGACCGATAAATGCGACTACGCCGATAAATCCAAACTCTTCACCGAAAACAGCAAAAATAAAGTCGTTTTGTGCCTCGGGCAAATAAAACAATTTTTGGATGCTTTGTCCAAACCCCGCACCAAATAGCCCGCCGTGGCCAAAGGCGATTTCTGCTTGCACGTGCTGCCAGCACCAGCCTTTGGCGTCTTGCCACGGATCCATATAGCACAAAAACCGCTGTACGCGATAATTGGTCTCCCCAGACGTGAGAAGGACGTACACGAGCGCCGATGCGCCGATGGCCGCGACCGTCCCCCCGATGATCATGTGCTTCCATCGGATGCCCCCGACGACGACGACCAAGAGCGCACAGCACAAAAAGACGATCGCCGAGCCGAGATCGGGCTGCCACAAAATGAGTGCAGTACATACAGCAATCACGACCAAAATAGGGAGCAACGCGCGGTGAAACGGATGCTTATGGGGCAGCTTTTTCGTCATCATGGCAGCGACGTATAAGACGATCGCGAGCTTCGCAAATTCTGCGGGCTGCACGGAAAACGAACCGATGTACAACCAGCTGCGCGGATACGCATCGCCACTGGCAAATAAGACAAAAAGCAACATCACAACGACACCTGCGAGCAACAAGGCGTGCAGCTTGCGCCACGTCATAAAGTGAATGTTCATGAGCAAGACGAGCAAGACGCTCCCTATGGTGGCTGCGATGAGTTGCTTTTTGGTGTAAAACATCGCATCTTCATGCAAAAACGCCGTCTCGGCAGAGCTGGCACTGTACACCATGACGATGCCAAACCCTACCCACGTGATCGTCATGATGAGCAACCAAAAGTCAGGACTGCTGCGTCTAGCCATGTGCCGTAAGATGGCCATGAAGCGTGTGCAATGCCTGTACTGCACGCTTTTGTACGTCTGCGGGCACGGGGGATTCGTAGTCGAGTCCGTGTGGAAACGTCCCACGACCGACGTATATGTGCCGGATGTCGAGTACAGCTTCGGGGTGCTCTAGACGTCCTTGAATACATCGGGCATCGATGCGGACGTAGTAGTCGGCGTTGGTGTTTGGATCGACGATTTTCGCGTCGTACGTCGCACGCGTGTATTCCCATTGCCAGCGCACAAATCCGCAGTGTGCAGCCGCATCGTCTAAGTCGCGCAGCGTACACTGCAATCCGTGCAGTGGCGTCGATGGTATCAGCATGTGGTATCTTGCCCCCTCTTATTCACAAAAGGTACGATCGCTCTTTATCATAAAATACTGCCCACACAAACGCAACTGGCACGTATGCACACGAACTGTATCGGGCACACTGTCTCGTATCCAAGAAGGGGGCAAAACACGATGACACAAAAACCTGAAATGGTGCGCGACATCATGCAAACCGATGTGATCACAGCGACACCAGACGAGACGATCGCTGCAATTGCCAAAAAAATGTGCGATCATGACATCGGGTTTGTCCCGATCGTCGATGCATCGCAGCACGTACTCGGTGTCGTGACGGATCGCGACATCGTCATTCGCGCGGTCGCGTCAAACATGCCGTTGACGACGCCAGCCAAGCAGCTGATGAGTACGTCGTCGATCCAGACGGTGACACCAGATACGTCGATCGCTGCAACCGCATCGTGCATGGGCGAAGGACTCGTGCGGAGGCTTCCTGTCGTCGATCAAGGAAAAATCGTCGGAATCGTCACGTTGGGCGATGTCGCCCAGCGCGCGCCACTCATGCACAGTGCTGCCCAAGCGTTGCATCGCGTGGCAGAGCACCAGCCGGTATGACACGTGCCGCACCCCATCGGTGCGGTTTTTGGTGTTGACAGCACCGTAGTGCGTGCGTTACGCTCAGTATATCAAAATTAAGGAGTGAATAGACATGCGATTGTTGTACGTCACCGCAAACCCGCACGAAGAGGAACACTCGTTTGGATTGCGCACCGGTCGCGCCGTATTGGCACACATCAAACAAAAGTATCCGGAAGTCGATGTGCAGGCGATCGATTTGTACAATGCGGAAGTGCCCGAAATTGATCGCGATGTGCTCAGTGCGTGGGGTGCCCTGCAAGCAGGTACGGCGTTTACCGATTTGCCAGCAATCGCGCAGACGAAAATCGCACACATGAATGCGATTTTGGAACAATTTTTGGCAGCGGATCGCTTGTTTATCGTCAATCCGATGTGGAATTTTGGTGCGCCACCACGCTTTAAGGCGTTTATCGATTCGCTCGTGATCGTCAATCGGACATTTCGGTACACCGAGCAAGGACCTGTCGGTCTCGTCGAAGGCAAAAAAGTGCTGCACATTATCGCAAGTGGAGGCAAGTACAGCGCACCACCGCAAAGCGCGTATGCGTTTACAAAAACGCACACCGAAGCGGTATTCCACTTCCTCGGCATCCAAGACGTGCACACGGTGTGGGTAGAAGGCACCGCGATGACCCCTCCAGAAGGCGCGCAAGCACTTATTGACAATGCGACACAGCAAGCGATCGATGTGTTGCCACAGTTTTTGTCGTAGTGATCAAAAAAAGCTTTCTCCCACTATTCGGAGAAAGCTTTTTTCTTTTTCTTTTTACATGCTTTTTGATGTGCAAAATACACCGCGTGCTTGTGTGCACCAATGATCCATTACGTCACTTTGTTGCATGAAGCAATCAGGGGATTGTCCTTTGTGGGCACATGCAATACAGCATCAGTGTTTGAACGTTGTCTGAACCCCGTGCGAGACTCTTTTGCGATGTGGGTGAGCTTTTCGCAATTGTTGTCTCTTTCATATGGCACGCGTTGTTGAGGCATCGATGATCGCCTGTACTTTATCTTGTGTACAATTTGTCCCATCAGCTGAGGCGTACCCTTTGTTGATCCTATGCAAAAAAAAAAAAAAAAATAAAAATAAAATAAAAAAAAATAAAAATAAAAATTGAGAAACGATGCAAAACGAGCGTCCAGCGGGTGTGCAAAAACGAACCGAGCGGGTGTACGACGCATCGTTCTCCAGCATTGTGCACAACATATCGTGCATTATTCACTGTGATCATAAAAAAACCATACAAACAAAACAAAAAAATATTCACAGAAAAGCACTTGACAAACCAATCCATCCCATGCTATTGTAAAAATATGGAAATGGAAAAAGCAGCTCTACATTTCCATGAACTTCCATCCGATATAGGGAGTGAACACCATCTAAAGGGGGAGATGTGCCATGAAGAAAGGGAGCATCGTCATACTGATCGTCATGCTTGCATTTGGGGGTGTGCCCCATGCAGGGGCACAAGAGCGTGCAGTGCCGAGCGATATCCAAGGGCACTGGGCGGAGGATACGATCAAGGCGTGGGTGGACGAAGGACGCATCCAAGGGTATCCGGATGGGACGTTTCGTCCGGACGAGCCGATCACGCGCGCGGCCTTTATGAAGCTGGCAAACGGCTTGTATGGCGACGTAGCGGCAAAAGCGGTGGTGGCGACAGACGTACCGAGTACGGAGTGGTACGCTGCGGAAGTGTCGAAAGCGCTTGGAGCGGGCTACATCGGGGGATATGGAGACGGAACGATGCGTCCGGATGCGCAGATGACGCGCGTCGAAGTGGCGAGCATCATCCAGCGGATGAAGATGCTGCCTCCAGGGGAAGCGCGCTTTACGGACAGCATCCCGCAGTGGGCAGAGAAGTCTGTGGGGGGCATCGTCAAAGCGGGGGCGATGGGAGGATACAGCGACGGGACGTTTCGCGCAGGGGCACTGGTGACGCGTGCAGAGGCACTGACGGCACTCGATCGTGCGCGCACGATTGAGACGGTGATCACGAGCACAGCAGGGCCAGCAGAAGGGAAGCGGCATGTAGCGGGAGACGTGCGCATCGCAGCGGATGGGGTGACGCTGCAGCACGTGGACGTGCACGGGGACGTGACGATCGGAGCGGAAGTAGGACAAGGGACGGTGTACATCAATGACGTCGATGTGCAAGGAAGCACGCGTGTGCGCGGAGGCGGGGGAAATAGTGTGTACATCAACGGAGGCGTGCACAGCGGGATCGTCATCGAGGATACACCGGGCAAAAGCGTGCGCATCGTGGTGAAAGCGGACAATACGCCAAACGTCATCGTACGGCCACAAGAGCAAGGGCAGGGTGTGACGATCGAAGGGAGCGTAGCGGACGTGCCCGTGCAAGGGAAATCGGTGCACGTCACGATCGGAGCGGGCAACGTCGGGAGACTGCTCATCGGTGCAGCAGAGACAAAAGTGTCGATCAAGGAACAAGCGCAGGTGAAAGGAGTCGAAGCGGACAAGGCGGTGCAGATCACAAATGAAGGGGTCATCGCGGACGTGCGCATCGGGAAAGAAGCAAAAGAGAGCGTGATCACCAACAAAGGGGAAGTCGCCACCATCCAAGCGGAAGCGGTGGCGAAGATCGAAAACAGCGGGACGATCCGCAGCAAAGTGACAGGAGCAGGAGCGACGGAGACGGAGAAAGCGTGGCAAGGGAAAGCGATCAGCACACCCGTACAAGCGCCACCCGTACAACAACCAAATCCAACGCCAAATCCAACAAATCCAACGCCAAATCCAACGCCAAATCCAACAAATCCATCAACGCCAAATCCAACACCACCAACGACCACACAACCGATCACAAACACGACGATCACTGGCATCGTGGCACCCGTAGTCGGTGCAACGCCAAACACAACG
>JAGWXQ010000046.1 GCA_018969805.1 Paenibacillaceae bacterium
TGGGACGAGCGGGTTGGTGCACGTCGGCTGCTGCGACAACTTCCAATTTTTTGGATGAAAAAAGACCGAAAAACCCCCCAACGCGCATCGGTTTCGTATTAATGATCACTGCATCTTTCCCAAGTTCATTGCGTATTTTTTGCATGGCTTCCGGCATCGTATCGACAACGTATTTCTTGACTTTCATCTACACCACCCCTGCGTTTATGCATTGATGACACCGATGCTGTGCACATTGACGTATGGTTCAATTTCACTATACGACAATACTGTGACATCTTGCCCTGAGCGATCGAGCAGCTGACGAACGTACATCCGAATCGTCGGCGATGTAAAGAGGAGTGGTGTTTGTCCTCTCGTGAGCATATTGTGCGCCCAATCGACAATTTGCTTGACGATGTGTTGGGCAAATTGGGGATCAAGCGACAGTCCTCCACCTTGCTCGCGCGGGATGATCGCATCGATGACTTTTTTCTCTGTTTGAGGGGCAAACGTAATGACTGGAAGAACATCGCCTTTTTCGACATATTGCAGCGTCATTTGGCGCGACAAGCTGCGCCGCACGTACTCGGTCAAAATATCCGTATCTTTTGTAAACGATCCATAGTCTGCAAGTGTCTCAAAAATGGTAACCAAATCGCGGATCGCTACTTTTTCGCGCAACAGTTTTGCCAATACTTTTTGTACGTCCCCAATGCTCATTACCCCTGGAATAAGTTCGTCGATGAGTGCCGGGTGTGTTTCGCGCACACCTTCGATCAACGCTTTTGTTTCTTGACGGCCAAGCAATTCATGCGCATGGCGCTTAATCATTTCTGTAAGGTGCGTTGCCAGTACCGATGGGGGATCGACGATCGTGTATCCCGCGATTTGGGCGCGGTCGCGCATCGGCTCTTCGATCCATAGTGCAGGATAGCCAAATGCTGGTTCGGTCGTTGCAATGCCCCGAACGCTCGGATCGTCTTCACCAGGACTCATTGCCAAATAATGATCGATGAGCAACTCCCCTTTTGCGACGCGATTGCCCTTGATTTTCATCACATACTCGTTTGGACGCAGCTGGATGTTGTCACGTATGCGCACGATAGGGACGACGATGCCAAGATCCAGCGCACATTGACGGCGAATGAGAATGATGCGATCAAGCAAATCGCCACCTTGCTGTGCATCTGCAAGCGGTATCAGTCCATACCCAAACTCCACTTCGATCGGATCGACTTTTAGTAAAGAGACGACGTTTTCCGGATTGCGTACTTCTTCGACTTGCGCAGCTTCCGTCTGTTGTTCCGTCGGTGCGTTTGCACGGGAACGTACGATGCGTTCCATACGCCACGCTGCAAAAGACAACGCCAATGCAGTCGGTACAGTCGATATCGGCCCGATCGGGGTAAACAATCCAAGAAAGCACAACGTTCCGGCGACGATGTATAGTAAGCGTGGATACGCAAGCAGCTGTCCACTCAAATCTGAGGCAAGGTTTCCTTCCGTCGCACCACGGGTCACGATCAGACCGGCGGCAGTTGAGATGAGTAAGGCAGGTATTTGGCTGACGAGACCGTCCCCAATCGTCAAAATCGAGTATTTTTCCATCGCATCAACGATGTCGTACCCTTTCATGACGACCCCAATCGCAATGCCCCCAAGCAAATTGATAAACAAAATAATGATCGAAGCGATGGCATCTCCTTTGACGAATTTGCTCGCACCGTCCATGGCTCCGTAAAAATCGGCCTCTTGTTCTATTTTTTGTCTGCGTTCACGCGCTTGCGTCTCATTGATCAGCCCAGAATTTAGATCCGCATCAATGCTCATTTGTTTTCCAGGCATTGCATCCAACGTAAACCGTGCCCCAACTTCTGCAACACGCTCGGATCCTTTCGTAATGACGATAAACTGAACGAGTACGAGAATAAGGAACACGACGAATCCTACAGCGATGTTGTCCCCCGCGACAAACGTTCCAAACGCAGCTACGACTTTTCCAGCGTCTCCTTCGGCCAAAATATTGCGCGTCGTAGAGACGTTCAGTGCCAATCTAAATAACGTAGTAATAAGCAACAGTGATGGGAAAATGGAAAACTGGAGTGCGTCTTTTGTATTCATCGCGATCAGCAGCATCGTCATCGCGAGCGCGATGTTGATAATCAAAAAAAAGTCGAGTACGTGTGCATGAATTGGTACAACGAGCATTAAGACGATGCCCAAAACACCGATCAACACCGTAATGTCTTTTGCCCGCACAGCCGCCTCCTTTCGCAAACGATGCTATTTTTTGCCCCGTACTGCGTAAACGTATGCCAGTACAGCAGCTACAGCGTGAAAGAGTTCAGGCGGTATGGCTTGATTGATGTCTACTTGTTCGACAAGCGCTCGGGCAAGCGGTTTGTTTTCAACGAGCAATACGTCATTTTTTTTGGCGACGTTTTTGATCGTCATCGCAATGTAGTCTACCCCTTTGGCAATGACACGCGGTGCTGCCATCGTCTGCGCATCGTAGCGAATGGCGACGGCGTAGTGTGTTGGGTTTGTAATGACGACGTCCGCCTTGGGCACTTCCTGCATCATGCGCTGCATCGCCATTTTTCTTTGTTTGTCTCGAATTTTTCCTTTTATGAGCGGATCGCCTTCTGTTTTTTTGTACTCGTCTTTGACTTCCTGAAGCGACATGCGCAAATTTTTCTCGTATTCGTACCGCTGGTATGCATAATCTGCGATCGCAAAAATGCACAATACCGCACCGATAATCAGTCCAAGCCGTATGGTCAAATGCCCAAGATAGCTCAGCGTATCCCATACTGGAATGCGTCCGAGGACAAGCAATGCATCGCGCTCATCCCACAAAATCGCTGTAGCGATCGTACCAATGACGACAATTTTCCCGACCGACTTAATGAGCTCGACGATCGAGCGCATCGAAAAAATGTTTTTTAGTCCTTCGATCGGATTGATTTTCTCCCATTTTGGCGCAAGCGTCTCAGAAGTCCACAAAAAACCGTACTGCATAAATCCCGAAGCGAGCGCAAGCACCATGCCACATACAAAAATCGGAAGAACGATCCACATCGACTGCATTGCCAGAGCGGTAAACCCCTCAGTCACGCTGTGTACGGTCACTTCGCGGTGCACATCGCGCAACCCACGTGCAAACATGTCCCTCATGTGCTGTCCGATGATCGACCCGTATACAGCGAGCAGTCCAAAAACTCCGATGGTCAGCAGTGCACTCGGAACTTCAAGGCTGCGTGCGACTTGTCCTTTTTTTCGGGCATCTTGCTTTTTTTTCGGTGTAGCGGGCTCCGTCTTATCTTGATCGGCAAACCACTGCAAAAACGTTGCATCAAGGCGTATGTCCACGTCCGCGATCACCCCCGCATCCCTTGAAGCAAGGCGTGCATCGCACCAAACATCGCATCAAACAACGAGGAAAAAATACCGACGAACGATGGCACGAGCAATACCGTTAACAACAAACCTGCCCCAATTTTGATCGGAATACCAATGACAAAAATATTAAACTGTGGAGCAATTTTTGTCAGAATGCCCAGTGCTGCGTCAATCAAAAACATCGCCACAACAATCGGTGCTGCCATTTGCAGTGCACTCAGCGTCACTGCGCCAATCACTTCAAACAGCGTGTATGCCACGGTCCCGGAAGAAATCGACGACCATATCGATGCGCCAATGAGCGGTACACGTGTATAACTTTCCAAAATGCCCAAAATCAAGTAATGATGCGCATTCAGCGATAAAAACAACAGCATTGCGATCGCGTATTTGAATCCACCAAACATCGGCATCGACGCTTCGGTCACAGGATCGACAATTTGGGCGAATCCAAATCCGACTTGCACATCAATGATCGCTCCTGCGAGCTGTACCGTGACGAAAAACACGTATGCGACAAATCCGAAAACAAGTCCAATGATCGTTTCTTGCACGATACGCATGACGTATGTAGCATCGATCGCCATTTGCGGTACATCGTTCCATGAGACAATGACGATCCACGACATCAACACGGCGATGCCAAGACGCACGACGACGGGCACGGTGTTGCGCGCAGAAAAAATGGGAACGATCAGGAAAAACCCAGTGATCCGGCACAGCACAAGAAAAAATACCGGGACAATCTCCCCAATGGCGTTCATCGGACAAAATTTGCCAAGTTGCCCAAAAGACCTTGCGTATAATTGATCAATTTTGTCAAAATCCACGGACCAAAAAAGAGAATCGCAAGCATTGTCGCCAAAATTTTTGGCACAAACGCGAGCGTTTGTTCTTGGATTTGGGTCATTGCCTGAAATACGCTAATGACGAGTCCGATGATGAGCGCGACGAGCAACATCGGAGCACTGGCGAGCAGCGTCGTAAGAACCGCATCGCTCGCGTAGCGCACAATCGTGTCTGTACGCACGCAACCCACGTCCTTCCTTTGTTCGTCATTGGAAACTAAGCAGCATCGATTGTACGACGAGGTGCCATCCATCGACGAGCACAAACAGCAAAATTTTAAACGGCAAAGAAATGACGACCGGTGGCAACATCATCATCCCCATCGCCATCAACGTACTCGATACGATCATATCAATGACGAGAAAGGGCAAGAAAATCATAAATCCCATCTGAAACGCCGTTTTGAGTTCGCTAATCGCAAAAGCGGGCAACAACGCCGTCAGTGGCACGTCTTCTGGACGCTCCGGACGTTCCATGTTTGCGTACTGCAAAAAAAGCAACAAATCTTTTTCGCGCGTTTGCTTCATCATAAACATTTTCATTGGAACGGCTGCTTTTTCTAGTGCCTGCATTTGTGTCATCGTACCGGCTAAGTACGGTTGCAATGCTTGCTCGTTGATTTGGCCAAGTACAGGTGCCATAATAAACAGCGACAAAAACAGCGCCAACCCAATCAACACCGGGTTTGGAGGCATTTGCTGGGTGCCGAGCGACGTCCGTACAAACCCGAGTACGATAATGATGCGCGTAAAACACGTCATCATGATCAATATCGACGGCGCGAGACTGAGCACGGTCAACATCAGCAAAATCGTAATCGTTGTGCTTGGAGTTCCCGAACCGATGTCTACACTGATGTTTGGGATCGGTGCCGCATATGCACGATCGACAACGCCACTGCACGCACCGAAAAATCCAACAACGGCGCACGAGCCGAGCCGTCTTCGCGCACTCATGACCGTGTCACTGCGCGGCGCAGTTTTTGTTCCACCATTGTACGAATGCGTTCTGGCGGCTGCGCAGCAATCGATCGCCCCGCAAGCATGTGTGGAGTAGGGCGGCGATCAGATGCAGGTGTGCGCAACACGGCGCACGCATGTTCGTCTGCAATTTTGTCCAGTACGGTAATGTTGTCGGCGACACCAATAATGTACAATGTTTGCGCAATTTCTACGATGTGCACCGTTTTGTGCGGAGCGAGCACGAGCGTGGCGATAGAGCGAATCGATTGTTGGGTTTGCCAAAGATGCTTTTTTCGGATTGCCCATCGACTAAGCACAAGCAACAGTCCCAACGTAACGACCAATGCGAGCACTACAGTCAGCACGTGCCCGATCCAAGACGGTGTACTGAGCGACGTCGTATTGGCAAATGCCCCGTCCATGTTATTTTCCTAACGTCTTTTTGACCGCTTCCAATACGCGATCTGCCTGAAAAGGTTTGACGACAAAGTCTTTTGCGCCCGCTTGGATCGCATCGATCACCATCGCTTGTTGGCCCATCGCCGAACACATAATGACTTTCGCAGTCGAATCAATTTGTTTGATGATTTTGAGTGCGGCAATGCCGTCCATTTCGGGCATCGTAATGTCCATCGTCACCAAATCGGGCTTGCAGTCTTTGTACTTGTCCACTGCTTGCGCGCCATCGCACGCTTCATCGACGACGATATACCCGTTTTTTGTCAAAATGTCCTTGATCATCATCCTCATAAATGCAGCATCGTCCACAACCAAAATCCGGCTACTCATAATTCCCATCCATCCTCTCTATAATTCAAACTTTTTATGTCGTTTCTTTGGTGCGTGGCTTAACTCGTGTCAAGCCCCATCATATGAACACCTCCTTATTTGAGCCGCTGCAACCGCTCCTGCGGGCTAATGATGTCGGTTACACGCACACCGAAGTTTTCATCGATGACGACAACTTCGCCTTTGGCGATCAGTGTGTGATTGACGAAAACGTCTACGGGTTCCCCCGCGAGCTTATCGAGTTCGATAATAAATCCTTGTGACATATCGAGAATTTCACGAATTTGCCGACGCGTGCGCCCAAGCTCAACGGTCACTTGCAAAGGAATGTCCATAAGCAACTGCAAATTTGGATTACCGCTTGCGGCCACATCACTTGGAGAAAACGATGAAAACTGCGCGTTGTGAACCGGTCGTGGGGGGGCAGGAGGATGTGCGGGCCGCGGGGGCGGCGTGTGCTGAACAGGCGGGGGCGTATGTTGTGCTGGCGGTGGCGCATGATGGACGGGTGGTGCAGGCGGGGGCGATGGTGCGGGGGGCGGATCGGCTGTGCCCATCAAAATCGCGACCATCTCTTTGGCAAACCAAATCGGCAACAGCTGCATCAGGCGAGAATCGATCAAATCTCCGATTTTGATGCGAAACATAATGGCAATAAACACATCTTCCGTAAGCAGCTCTTCGCCTTTTCCTTCCGAGAGGCTAAACAAATCAACGCTTGGCGGAGAAATGTTGACAAACCGGTTAAACATCGAAGACATCGATGTCGCAGAAGAACCCATCATTTGGTTCATCGCTTCTTGCACAGCACTCACATGAATTTCATTCAGCTCTTCTTCCTGCGGATCGCCATGCCCACCGAGCATCAAATCCGCTATGACTTGCGCATCGCGCTTTTTAATGACGAGCAAATTGATGCCCTGAAAACCATCGACATAATCGACGTGCACAGCGATGTGCGGATTGGGGAAAATATCGTACAAATCTGATTTTGGAATGGCCGTCACACGCGGCGTCGTAATGTCTACTTTGAGCTTGAGCAACGTCGAAAGTGCTGTCGCAGCACTCCCAAACGTAATGTTGCCAATTTCCCCAAGCGCATCTTGTTCTAGTGGGGACAAATAGGCATCGGCAGATTGGATGTTGTCTTCTCCACCGGAACCGTCGGTTTGTTGGGCGTGCAACGCTTCTTTTTCCTCTCGGGAGAGAAATTCATTCATGTGCAATTTCTCCCCCTTCTGGAATGACGTGTGCAATTTGCACCGCCCGTTTCCCATTGACTTGACCGGGCTTCGCCAAAAATTTGGTGAATCCTTCGACTTTGATCGGTATCGCTTCTGTCACTTTTCTGTGCAATTCGATTACGTCTCCGACCGTAAGATCAAGCAAATCTTGTACGACAATCGATGTCGCACCAAGCTCGGCAATAACGGGAAGCTGTGTCCGCTGTACGCGCGATTCCAATGCGCTCGTTTCTTCTTCTGATCGCTGTTTTTTTTGTGCGAAAAACAAATTGTTGACCGTAAGCCGATTGATCATTGGTTCGAGTACGATGTGTGGAATACACAAACTAATCATGCCGGTCGAGTCCCCGATGCGTGTGCTCAATGAAATCAACGCGATTGTTTCGTTGGGTGAGGCAATTTGCATAAATTGCGGGTTCGTCTCCAGTTGTTCCATGGTCGGTTCGAGCTCAAGAATGGACTTCCACGCTTCCCGCATACAGTTCAGTGCGTTTTTGAATATTCGTTCCATAATGATCGTCTCGATTTCGGTCATCGTGGAGCGAGAAATACCAATAATGCCTGTACCTCCAAGCAATCGATCGAGCATCGTAAACGCAATCGACGGATTGACTTCCAATACCATCCGACCGACAAGCGGACGCGCTTCAAATACGTTTAATACCGTTATTTGGGGAATAGATCGAATAAACTCTTCATACGGCAGTTGCTCGACTTGCAACACTTGAATTTGCACAAATGTACGCAGTTGTGCAGAAAAATACGTCGTCAAATAGCGCGCGAACGTCTCATGAATGCGATACAGGCTACGCAAATGGTCTTTGGAAAAACGCAATGCGCGTTTAAAGTCGTAATTGCGTACCTTGCGCTTGGGTTCTTCTTTTTTGATCTCCTCGGCACTCATTTCCCCGGAGGAAATCGCGGCCAATAACGCATCAATTTCGCTTTGCGACAGCACTTCTGACATGACGATCCCCTTCTTTGGCTTACAAAGTCGTTTGGATTATTGTGCGGTAATGATCAGTTTTGTGACGTATATGCTGCGCACCTTTCCTTCCGTAAGCAACGCATTCGTACGGTTGATGAGCGTCGCACTGAGCGCATCGACCCCTTTGCTGCCACGAATATTGTCGGGCAATGTGTCCATAAGCGTCGTATTGATCTCATTTTTCACCTTGAAACTCAGAAACTCGATTTCTTTTTTTGCTTCTGCACTATCCATTTCAAAAGTAAAACTCACATTTACGAAATACTGCGGATCCGCGAGATTGACAATGACATCATCAATGGGAAAACTCATTTCAGCGCGTTCGTTTGCGGGAATATGCTTTTGTTCGACTGGAGCGTCGATCTTCTTTGACGCATCACGCGGATCGGTTGGTGCAGATTGCTGGAAGTGGTTCCATAAAATGAATGCAGACCAAGCCAATAAAGTGACCGTAAGGACGATGACCAATATCCAGGGCAGCATCTTCTTCACAAACGATTCCCCCCTCAAGTTGCGTCGGAATGAATATTCATCCTTGAAACAACGGTGTGGCTGGGTACGTTCAACGCGCGCACGAGCGCTGCGATTTGGTCTGTTTGTTCACGGACGACAAATTTTTTCCCTGTCGTCAGCGTAATGACGGTATCTGGGGTTTCTTCGATCGTTTCGATCAGCCAAGCGTTGATGGTGACGCGCGTGCCATTAAGCCGGGTTACGGTGATCATTGCTCCTCCCCTCGCACATACTCATCCGTTATTG
>JAGWXQ010000047.1 GCA_018969805.1 Paenibacillaceae bacterium
TCACAATTCGATTCCGACGGCAGAAGGGGTATTGTACTACGTCATCAAAAACACTGACCACACGATTCATGGCGCGCGCGTCGTCGTATTCGGGTTTGGACGCACAGGAATGACGATTTGTCGGACGTTTAAAGCGCTTGGTGCGCTTGTATGTGTTGCTGTATATACTGCATCGGAGTATGCACGGGCATCGGAGATGGGCGTTGCACCGTTTTGGGGCACGGAGTCGTTTTGTACGCATATGGCTGAGGCAGACGTGATCGTCAATACAGTTCCGGCACCGATTTTGTCCCCATCGGAGCTCGTACACGTGCGCAAACAAACGTATATTTTGGACATCGCCTCGGCTCCTGGTGGAATTGACTGCGCATTTGCGGCCAAGCGTCAATTGCGTGTCGCGCGTGTACTTGGATTGCCGGCACAGTGTGCGCCGTATACGGCGGGGAAAATCATCGCCTCGGTGTTGTTGCGGCTTATTGATCAACATACTGCGCCACGATCGCCCGTACGGCAGGAGGATGACAAATGAACTGGTCTGAGAAAACGATCGGCTTTGCGCTGACAGGATCGCATTGCATGATTGCGGATGTACTGCCCCAGATTGCTCGGCTCGTGCAAACCGGTGCGCGCGTCGTTCCGATCGTCTCTGAGACGCTCCAGACGACGAGTACGCGCTTTGGCACTTCAGACCAGTGGCAAGATGAGTTGAAAGCGTTGACGGGACATGATATGATTAAGACGATTGTCGATGCCGAGCCACTTGGGCCGACTCGTTTGCTTGATGTGCTCGTCATCGCACCGTGTACGGGCAATACGCTGAGCAAGCTCGCCAGCGCACAGACCGAAAGTGCAGTGCTCATGGCTGCCAAGGCGCAAATGCGCAATGGCAGACCGATGGTCATTGCGCTTTCGACAAATGACGGGCTCGGGTTAAATCAGTTCAACATTGCCAAGCTGATGATTATGAAGCACACGTTCTTTGTTCCCTTTGGGCAAGACGCGCCGCTCCAAAAGCCCAACTCCCTTGTTGCGCGGATGGAGTTGATTGTGGAGACGTGTGCGGCGGCATTGCAGGGTGTGCAGTTGCAACCACTCATTATCGAACGATTTGCATATTCAACATGAAGAAAGAGAGAGGTCGTATGGCATACACACGGAAATGGAATGTTGCTGTCGTCGGAGCGACGGGTGCGGTTGGGCAACAAATGGTGCGATTGCTCCAATCCAGTGCAATACCGCTTGCAAACGTAGTGCTGTTGTCCTCGCAGCGATCTGCGGGGGCGACCGTGGCGTTTGGAGATGCAGAGCTCGTGGTACAGGAGGCGACTCCCGATCAGTTTACGGGCATCGACATCGCGTTGTTTAGTGCGGGGGGTGGTGTGAGCAAGCAGCTCATACCAGAGGCGGTGCAGCGTGGAGCGGTGTGCATCGACAATACGAGTGCGTACCGTATGGAGCGTGACGTACCGCTTGTCGTCCCTGAAGTAAACGCCCACCGCATCGCAGATCATCGGGGCATTATCGCGAATCCAAATTGTTCAACGATCCAGCTCGTCGTCGCACTCAAACCGATCCACGATGTGCTCGGCGTGCGCAGCGTCGTCGTATCGACGTATCAGGCGGTGTCTGGGGCGGGAGCGCGTGCAGTAGCGGAGACGGTGCGTCAGACGCAAGCGGAGCTGGAAGGACGGAGCGTCACACCGGATGTCCTTCCGGTCGCTTCTTTGCCGATCAAGCATCCGATCGCGTTCAATGCGATCCCGCAAATTGATGTGTTTTCATCCAATGGATTTACGTTAGAAGAATTAAAAATGGTCAATGAGACGAAAAAGATTATGGAAGAAGACATTGCGGTAGCTGCGACGTGTGTGCGTGTCCCTGTGCTCAATGGGCATAGTGAAAGTGTGCGCATCACGTGCGCGCGTCCGATCGATATCGATGCGGTGCGTACGTTGCTTGCGCAAGCACCCGGTGTCGTCGTTGTGGACGACGTCCAAAATCAGCGGTATCCGCTTGCCCGGGATGCATCCGGGTGTCCAGACGTATTTGTCGGGCGCATCCGCCGCGACCTAGATGACGCGCATACGATGCACATGTGGATTGTGTCTGACAATTTGCTCAAAGGTGCGGCGTTCAATGCGATGCAAATCGCGGAGCATCTGACGAAGCAAGAGGGGGCGCGTTCGTGATGCCTTGGGGGCCGCTCGTCACTGCGCTCGTCACGCCGTTTGATCCAGACGGAAATGTATGTGCGCAGCGTTTTGATGCGTTGATGGACCATGTGATTGCGCAGAGCAGTACGGGCATCGTCGTCGGGGGTACGACGGGCGAATCACCGACGATTTCGGATGAAGAAAAGGTATTGCTCTATCGGCAGGCGGTGCGTGGGGCAAATCGTCGTGTGCACGTCATTGCGAGTACAGGGTCCAACGATACTGCGCATACCGTGGAATTGTCGCAGCGGGCACAACAATGTGGTGTTGATGCACTGATGGTCGTCACGCCGTATTACAATCGGCCGTCCCAATTGGGCATCATACGGCATGTGCTTGCGGTTGCAGAACGGGTGCCGTTGCCGATTTTGTTGTACAACATTCCATCGCGGACAGGCATAGCGATGACGGTCGAGACGGTATGTACGCTCGCGGAGCATCCGCGCATTGTCGCGTTGAAAGATTCGAGTGGCGATGTGGAGTTTGTATCAGACATTTGTGCGCAGACGCGCAATTTTTCGGTATACAGTGGTGACGATGCGTTGACGTTGCCGTATATGAGCGTCGGGGCGTGTGGTGTTGTCAGTGTCGCAAGTCATTTGATCGGTGAGACGATGCGTGTGATGATGAAGGCGCACGCCGACGGCGATGTCGCTCTTGCGGCGCAGTGGCATGCGTCGTTGTTGCCGATGTTTCGTGGATTGTTTTGTTGTCCACACCGTGTACCAAATCCGGTGCCGATCAAATATGCGTTGCGCATGATGGGTATTGATGTCGGTTCGGTGCGGTTGCCGCTCGTCGATGTGACGGAAGAGGAGGCGCAGTTTTTGCGGACACTGCTTGCGCAATACGGATTGATCGACGACGAGGACGGCGTGGGTGCATGATAGGGAGGATTGGTTTTTTCGCATGAAACAAACGGTGCTTGTGTATGCGCTTGGTGGCGTCGGAGAAATGGGCAAAAATATGTATGCTGTCGAAGTCGGCCACGACATCGTCATCATTGACTGCGGATTAAAGTTTCCAGAGGAAGATATGCTCGGCATTGACATCGTCATTCCAGATGTGGCGTACTTGATCGACCGCAAAGACGATGTACGGGGCATCATTTTGTCGCACGGACACGAAGACCACATCGGGGGATTGCCGTACGTATTGAAGTCGTTGCCTGTGCCGGTGTATGGTACGAGACTGACGATGGGGTTGATTGTGGACGCATTGAAAGATGCACACGTGTACGATGAGCATCGATTGCACATTATTGATGAGGATACGACGCTCGCGCTTGGGCAGTTGTCCGTCTCTTTTTTTCGTACAAACCACAACATCCCGGACAGTGTCGGTGTCGTCGTGCACACGCATTTGGGTGCTGTTGTATATACGAGCGATTTTAAGTTTGATTTTACCCCGGTCAACAACAATACGGCAGACGTGCACAAGATGGCGCATATCGGTGCGCAGGGGGTATTGTGCTTGCTCTCTGAGAGTACGAATGCGGAGCGGAGTGGACACACGCCATCGGACGAACGCATCGTCGATGATTTTGTCGATGTATTTCATAAAGCAACGCAACGTGTGGTTATCGCATCGTTTGCAGCGCATGTACATCGCATTCAGCAAGTATTTCGGGCGGCGCAAAAAACAGGGCGAAAAGTTGCAATTCATGGGGAGAGTATGACGCACGTCGTCTCGGTAGCGCGCGAATTGGGGTATTTGGACGTGCCTGAGCGTTTGCTCGTCGAGATGGACGAGGCGCATCAGTTGCCAGCGCGGCACGTCGTCATCATTACGACGGGGAGCCACGGGGAGCCGATGTCTGCCCTGAGTGCGCAAGCGACAGGACAAAAAATTGAGATCCACAAAGGGGACACGGTCATCGTTGCGGCGGTGCCGATGCCTGGACATGAGCGCGACATTGGGCGTGTCGTTGATGCGTTGTTTCGCATCGGCGCGCACGTCATTTATGGATCGACGCATTTGACGGGGGCACACGTATCGGGGCACGGCAATCAAGAGGAGCTCAAGCTTATGTTGAGCCTGATGCAACCGAAGTATGTCGTCCCTGTACATGGGGAGTACCGTATGCTCAAAGCGCATGCGGCGCTCGCGGTGCAAGTGGGCATTCCGAGAGAACACGTCTTTTTGATTGACAACGGCGATGTCGTTGAATTGTCCGAGGGACAAGGGAAAAAAGTCGGAAAAATTGCGTGTGGCAACATCTTGATCGATGGGTTGGGCATTGGGGACGTCGGGAATATCGTCTTACGCGATCGAAAGTTGTTGTCGGAGGACGGCATCGTCGTCATCGTTTTGACGTTGTGCAAACAGCAAGGGACGTTGCTTGCGCAGCCAGATTTATCGACACGGGGCTTTGTGTACGTGCGTGAAGCGGGTCATTTGCTTGCGGAGGCGACGGCACTGGTCAGTGTGACGTGTACGAAGTTGTTGCAGGAGCGGGTGTCGGAGTGGTCGGTATTGAAAAACCAAGTGCGGGATACATTGGGTAAGTTTTTGTACGAACAAACAAAGCGGCGACCAATGATTTTGCCGATCATTATGGAAGTGTGACATGCCCCGCCCGCGCAAGACGAAGACGGACGTGCGATCGATATTGTGGGAAGAATTTTTTGGGGTAGCACTGATCGCCTTGTCTCTTATTGCACTTATGCGTGCTGGATGGATTGGGGACAAGCTGTATGTGTTGTGTGCATCGTTGTTTGGTGTGTTTGGTGTCGGGGTCCCGTTGATCGTGATCGTGTACGCACTGGATCGGTTCGTCGTGCGCCAGCGTCTTATGTGCCACGTGCCTGCGCGATGGGTGTGGGGGGTCGTGGGCATCGCCGTGGCGATCATGTTGCACGTCCAGCGACAATGGTTGGACGAGCGTGCGGTGGATGGATGGCGTGCCGTGCTGTACGCATCGTGGGTCGATCGCACTGAAGGTGGCGGGCTGGTCGGCGCGCTCATCGCAGTTGCGGTGACGCTGGCGATTGGCGATGTTGGTGGATACGTTTTTGAAGGTGTGTTGCTTGTTGGGGCGTTGTTGTTGTTGACGGGGCAGTCGCTTTCTGTGCTCGTGCGCACGTGCGCTGTGCGTCTCGTGCAGCTGTTCGGTCACGCGCGACGTACGGAGCGGGTGCCCAAGGCGGCACCAAGAAGCAGTCCAGTGCCACCGCCATTGCCGATGGACGAGCCGATGGACACAGAAATCGTCATTCCCATTACGGCGTATGAGCCGGAGTTGCCCCCGCGTACGGCGCACGAAGAGGCGCACCGTCCATTGGAAGAAGTAGGGGCGTGGCCGACGGATCAGGCGTATGTGTTGCCGAGCAGCGAATTGCTGACGCGGAGTACCCAAGCAAAGTTGTCGGCGAGTACGGATATTGCGCGGGATCATGCGCGCAAGCTTGAGGCGACGTTGGACAGTTTTGGGGTCAAGGTGCGCGTACTGCAAGTCGTGCAAGGACCTTCTGTGACGCGGTTTGAATTGCAACCAGATGTTGGGGTCAAAGTAAGCCGCATCGTCAGTTTGCAAGACGATATCGCGCTCGCACTGGCTGCGAAAGACATTCGTATGGAAGCACCGATTCCAGGGAAATCTGCGATCGGCATTGAAGTGCCCAATCAAGAAGTGGCTGTTGTGACATTGCGGGAAGTGATTGAGTCGGCGGCGTTTGTTGATGCCTCTGCCAAACTGACGATTGCGCTCGGACGGGACATTGCAGGTGCGCCGATCGTGGCAAACTTGTCCAAAATGCCCCACTTGCTCGTCGCGGGTGCGACGGGCTCAGGAAAATCGGTATGCATCAACGGCATGATTGCAAGCATGCTGTACAAGGCGACACCACAAGATGTGCGGTTTTTGATGATCGATCCAAAAATGGTCGAGCTGAATGTATACAATGGCATTCCGCACTTGCTTGCTCCTGTTGTAACGGATGCAAAACGTGCAGCACTCGCCTTAAAAAAAATCGTTGTTGAAATGGAAAAGCGGTATACGCTGTTTTCGCAAACGAATACGCGCAACATTGAAGGATACAATGCGCTGCAGCAAGGCGAGCACGTGTTGCCGTGGATCGTCGTGATCGTCGATGAACTTGCGGATTTGATGATGGTTGCTGCAGGCGATGTTGAAGATGCGATTTGCCGTTTGGCACAAATGGCGCGGGCGGCGGGCATCCACTTAATTATTGCGACACAGCGGCCGTCGGTTGATGTCATTACGGGGGTCATCAAGGCAAACATTCCTTCGCGCATTGCGTTTGGTGTATCGTCGCAAATCGATTCACGCACGATTCTCGATATGGCAGGTGCGGAAAAGCTGCTCGGACGTGGGGACATGCTGTATGTTCCAATCGGCGCATCCAAAGCACAGCGCATCCAAGGGGCGTACGTATCCGATCAAGAAGTGGAAGCGCTCGTGGCGCATTGTGCACGGCAAGCGCAAGCGCAATTTGTCGCGGACATCGTCCCTGAACACAGTGCAACACAGGCACACGATGCACCGCGCGATGCGTTGTTTGATCAGGCAGCGCGCACGATTATTGAAGCAAAACAAGCATCGGCTTCGTTGTTGCAGCGCAAGCTGCGTGTCGGATACGCGCGCGCAGCGCGGTTGATCGATGAGCTGGAAGCACATTCCGTCATTGGACGTGCGGACGGTGCAAAGCCTCGGGACGTTCTGATGACATTAGAGTCGTTTGAACAGTCGCAGCAGTGACGCATAGGCGTGCGCGTGTTCATCCATACTATTTCCCGTAGTTATGTGCGCGGGGAAAGGATGGAATGTCATGTCAAAGCTGCGGTGGATGTGTATCGCAATTTTGCTCGTGTCGTGTGTTGCGGGACACGATGCGCATGCTTTTTCAAAAGCGACGTTGCGCGTGCGGTCGCGTGGAGCGGACGTCCGTGAATTGCAAGGACGGCTTTCATTTTTGGGATACTACAAGGGTAAGAAGGATGGCGTGTTTGGCTGGGGGACGTATGCGTCGGTACGAACGTTTCAGTGGAAATTTGGGATGCGCGTCGATGGGGTCGTCGGAGCGAAAACAAAACTAAAGCTGGTCAATGCCTCGAAGACGTGGAGACCGAACTTGACTGCGCAGTCCGTTTCCGCACCGAAAAAAATATATAGCCATCATGGATTTTCATCCCGAGACATTACAATGATGGCAAACGCTGTGTACGGTGAAGCGCGGGGAGAGCCGTACGTGGGACAAGTCGCAATCGCCGCCGTCATTTTGAATCGGGTGCGGGACGATCAGTTTCCGAATACACCGACAGGGGTCATTTTTCAACCTGGTGCGTTTACTGCGGTATCCGATGGACAAATATGGCTGACACCGAATGAGACGGCAAAGCGTGCGGTGCGCGATGCGCTTAATGGATGGGATCCATCGCACGGGTGTTTGTACTATTTCAATCCGGTGACGGCGACGTCCAAATGGATATGGACGAGGCCACAAGTCAAAAAGATTGGGAAACACATTTTTTGTAAGTGATCGATTGGTGCAGGTGCCGTTTCTTGTAGGTGATTTTATGGAACCAAAGTGTGTGCTCGTCGTTGGCGCAAGCGGGGGCATCGGACGTGCGATCGCGTTGCGGTTTGCTGCACCTCAAACGCGGCTTGCGTTGCATTGTGCAACGAACGAACGCGTGGTGCATGCGCTCGCCGCACAGTGCCGATTGGGTGGAGCGGACGTGTCCGTCCATTGCGCTGCGATGGACGATGCACAGCATATTGTCGCGATGCGCGATGCTCTGGATGCGCGATGTTGGCATCCGGACGTGCTCGTATATGCGGCGGGTGTCGGTTGCGTGGCACAAGTGCAAGATGTGACGGAGGCGATGTGGGAGCGTACGTTTTCCATAAACGTGCGCGGATTTTTTCAATGCATTCAAGCGTTTGTCCCGAATATGTTGGCGAAAAGGCGCGGGCGCATCATCGTTGTTTCCTCAATATGGGGTGAACGCGGGGCGTCGTGCGAAAGTGTGTATGCGGCATCAAAAGGGGCGTTGCACGCGTTGGTGCGCTCGGTTGCGCTTGAGTGTGCGCCGTCCGGGGTGACGGTCAACGCCGTCGCACCTGGAGCGATCGATGTGGGGATGATGCATGCATACGGGGACGAGACGACGGCACTCGTTTCGGAGGCGATCCCTTGCGGGCGGTTGGGCCGTGCGGAAGAAGTCGCGGACGTTGTCCATTTTGTGGCACGACCGGAAAGTGGATACATTACGGGGCAAGTGCTCTCGATCAATGGCGGATGGGGCGTATAGTATGTGGAGTGTGTGCACATACTGATCGTGCTGTGCGTATGCGTATAGGAGAGGGGCGAGCGACGAATGGGTGTGATGTCTCCGTTTGCGCAGTGGACGCATTTCTTGGGTGAACAAGTGCACATTGCGCGTGCTGCTGGAATGAACGACGCGACGATGACGCAGCTGGCGACAGCGATCGGGGAGTTTTTGGCACAACGCGTCGATCCCCAAAACAAAGAGCAGCAATTGCTCAAACAGTTGTGGGATGTTGCGGATGCCGAGGAGAAAAAAATGTTGGCACGCATCATGATGAAGCTCGTCGATTAATCCGGTACGCCGGTGTGGAACCCCCTCTGAACACAGAGGGGGTGTTCAATTATACAAAGTGGCGACAATCATGTATACTAATAGGAATCCTTTATTGAAAACATATATCCAGTGGGCTGGATGCGCCGAGGAAGCTAAAGGCGGTTTTGCG
>JAGWXQ010000048.1 GCA_018969805.1 Paenibacillaceae bacterium
GATGCCGATGCGGGGCGCATGCGTGTGCGAACAGAGACGAGCGAAGCGCATACGGACGTCGTGTCCAACGTTACGGTCGAACGATTTATCGAAGCGATTGAGCAGGCGCAGGAATACATACGCGCCGGAGATGTGTTTCAAGTCGTGCTGTCCCAGCGGTTTGCAGTGCAGACGGATGTCGCGCCTTTTTGTGTGTATCGCGCACTGCGTACGCTCAATCCATCGCCGTATATGTATTGCCTCCGCTTTGATGAGACGACGATCGTCGGTGCGTCTCCAGAATTGCTCGTGCGCGTCCAAGACCGCACAGTGTGCACGCGCCCGATCGCGGGAACGCGTCCACGCGGAGCAACGGTCGCCGAAGACATCGCAAACGAACAGCAGTTGCGCAGCGATGCCAAGGAGTGTGCCGAGCACATCATGCTCGTCGATCTCGGACGCAACGACATCGGGCGCGTCGCGCAGCATGGCACCGTTGACGTGTCGTCGTTTATGGACATTGAGCGGTATTCGCAGGTCATGCACCTCGTGTCGCACGTTACGGGTACGTTGCGCGCGGACTGCGATGCGTTTGATGCGTTTTTGGCTTGTATGCCTGCGGGAACGCTTTCAGGGGCACCAAAAGTGCGGGCGATGGAAATTATTGCACAGCTGGAGCAAGAAGCGCGCGGAACGTATGCGGGTGCGATCGGGTATATTGGGTTTACGGGCAATATTGACACGTGTATTACGATACGGACGATTTGTTTTACCGGCGGTACGGCGTATGTTCAAGCAGGATGCGGCATCGTCTTGGATTCGCAGCCAGAACATGAAGTCGAGGAATCCGTCAATAAAGCAAAAGCACTGCTGCGTGCCATCGCTGCCGCAAAGGCGTGGTTTTAGAAAGGAGGTGTCGACGATGAACGCTGCGACAGACGTGCTTCCGCGCGCCATTGCGTTGTTGCAAAAAGGACAATCACTTGATGCGGCGATGGCACAACAGGTGATGGACGCAGTATTGGACGACGAATGCGCCGACGATGTGGTGTATGCGTGGCTCACTGCACAGCACAAAAAAGGGGAAACCGAACACGAACTGCTCGGATACGCTCGGTCTTTGCGTGCGCACAGCGTACGTGTACCGATTGATGGCGCGGCAGTCGTCGATACGTGCGGGACGGGTGGTGGAAGAAAGACGTTCAATATATCTACGGCAGCAGCGATTGTCGCAGCGTCTTTGGGCGTGCGCATCGCCAAGCACGGCAATCGCGCCGTGACGAGCACATCCGGATCGACGGACGTCTTAGAGGCACTCGGTGTGCGCATACAGCTCACCCCCTCGCAAACAGCGGCATGTTTGGAACGGTGTGGCGTTTGTTTTTTGTATGCGCCGACGTACCATCCAGCGATCATGCGCGTTGCGCACGTGCGCAAACGCATCCGTACGCGAACGGTGTTTAACGTGCTCGGTCCGCTCGTCGGGCCTGCGCATGCGCGCCGGCAAGTGATCGGGGTGAGCGACGATCGGTTGCTGGAGCCGATCGCAAAAGTACTGCGCGCACTCGGCAGCGAGCGGGCGTTGGTCGTGCGCGGCGCAGACGGCATGGACGAGCTGTCGGTGTTTGCGCCGACGTTTGCTGTAGAGCTGCACGATGGCCACATCATGCGCGATCTGCTTTCGTTTCGTTCGGCGCACTATGGCGACTACAGCAATATTGCAGGAGGCGATGCTGCGCACAATGCCACGCTCATTCGTACGGTGTTTGCGGAACCGAAAGCAAACATCACCGCAAGCAAAGCGATTGCCCTCAATGTGGCGGCAGTATTGTACGTCAGCGGATACGGGCTAGACTGGCGCAAATTGATCGAGATGGCGTCCACAGCCATCGAAGACGGCCGCGCTTTTGCAAAACTGGAGCAACTCATTCACGTGACAAAGGAGCTGGCCGATGTATCTTGAAACGATCGTCGCACGAAAACGTGCAGCAGTGCAATCGATCGACCGACGTGCATTGTGCGCCCAGTGGGAGCGCGCGATCGCACAGGCTCCCCCGACACGTTCACTCGATGATGCACTGCGCAGCGCACCGCGATGGCAAAAGGGGTCGGTGGCGATCATCGGGGAGATGAAGAAGGCGTCGCCGAGCAAAGGAATTATTCGTCCGCAGTGGGATGCGCGTGCGATTGCACAAGCGTACACCGATGCTGGGGTCGATGCGATGTCCATTTTGACGGAGGAACATTTTTTCCTTGGCTCTCCAGACACAATCGTTGCGGTGCGGGACATCGTAAGCGTACCGATTTTGCGCAAAGATTTTTTGTTTGACCCTTTGCACGTGCTTGAGGCGCGGGCGATCGGAGCCGATGCGATATTGCTTATCGCGGCGATGCATACGCCACAGTCACTTGCTCCGCTTATGCAGTGCGCGCGTGATGTCGGGCTCGACGTGCTCGTCGAAGTGCACGACGACGAAGAAGCTGCCTGGGTCGCGCAGACGGACGCCCCGCTGATCGGCGTGAACAATAGGGATTTGCGCACGTTTTCAGTCGATTTGGCGGTCACCGAGCGCATACTGCGGGCGTTGCCCAACGACCGTGTCGTCGTAAGCGAAAGCGGCATCATGTCTTCTGCTGACGTACAGCGGGTGCGCACTGCGGGTGCGCGTGCCGTGCTTGTAGGGGAGCAGTGCATGCGTTCGAACGACATCGTTGCAGCAGTGCACGCGCTCGTCGGACGATGACATTGATCAAAATTTGCGGACTGCGGCAGTGGGACACGGTGCAATGGCTGGCGCAGGCACGTGTACCGTATGGGGGCTTTGTGTTTGCGCCGAGCAAACGCCGTGTGCAACCGGAAGACGCGCAGGCGTGGATGGCAGCGGTCGTGCCGTGTGCGACGCAGTTTGTCGGGGTCGTCGGTGCGTGCAACGTCGATGCGCTCGATGCGCTGTTGCGCGCGGCACCGTTGTTGCATGCGGTGCAGTTTCATGGACCACCTGATCCAACGTTGCATGCGTTTGCATATACCAATTATCCGCACATACAGCGCTGGCAAGCGATTTCCTATGACGGGCATGCATACACGAAGCTCGATGCGTGTCCTTCTTTTGACGTGTTGTTGCTCGATGCACCGCGTGCGGGCAGTGGCATCCCTTTTGATTGGTCTGTCATTCCACAAGTTCGGGCGTGGACGAGGGTGCGGGGGTGTCGGTTGTTTGTGGCGGGTGGATTGGATGCGGACAATGTCGGGCAGCTCGTATCGGCGTACGACATCGACGGTGTCGATGTGTCGAGTGGCATTGAGCGGGATGGGAAGCAGTGTACGGCGCGCATCGCGGCGTTTGTCGATGCGGCGACAAAACAACCGCGTACGAGGGGTGAGAGGACATGAGAGGACCAGATGCGCACGGACGATTTGGCCCTTTTGGGGGACGGTACGTTCCAGAAACGCTGATGAACGCGCTCATCGACCTGGAGCAAGCGTTTAGGCAGTGCATCGACGATCAATCGTTTCAAGAAGATTTGCATACGTTGTTGGAAGAGTATGCAGGGAGACCGACATCGCTGCACGAAGCATCACGGTTGAGCGATGCACTTGGCGGTGCGCGTATTTGGCTCAAACGCGAAGATTTGTTGCACACTGGGGCGCATAAGATCAACAACGCGCTCGGTCAAGGGTTGCTCGCGCGGAGGATGGGAAAACGGGCGATCATCGCAGAAACCGGTGCGGGGCAACACGGTGTCGCATCGGCGACCGTCGCAGCACTGCTCGGACTGACGTGCCACGTGTATATGGGGGAAGAAGACATGCGCCGGCAGCAGCTCAACGTATTTCGCATGCAGCTGCTCGGAGCGCACGTCGTACCGGTCACTTCAGGCACGCGCACGCTCAAAGACGCGGGCAATGAAGCACTTCGTCAGTGGGTCGCCCAAGTCGAACATACGGCGTATATGCTCGGATCTGCTGTCGGACCGCATCCGTACCCAATGATCGTTCGGGCGTTTCAGCGCATCATCGGCAAAGAGACGCGGCAACAATTTTTGGCGCGCTGCAACACACTTCCGGATGTGCTCGTCGCGTGTGTCGGAGGAGGCAGCAATGCGATCGGTTTTTTTGATGCGTTTGTCGATGATGCGTCGGTGCAGCTCATCGGTGTCGAAGCAGCGGGATCAGGACTGGACACCGATGCACATGCGGCGACCGTGTCTAAAGGGACACCTGGCGTATTTCAAGGGTCGCTCAGCCTCGTGTTGCAAGATCGCCACGGGCAAGTGCTGCCCGCGCACTCGATTTCGGCGGGGCTTGACTATCCGGGCATTGGGCCGGAGCATGCGTACTTACACCACATCAATCGGGCGCAGTACGTGGCGGTCACGGACGATGAAGCGATGCATGCGGTCGAAGTGCTTGCGCGCCATGAAGGCATCATTGCGGCCTTGGAAACGGCGCATGCAGTGGCGTACGTATTGAAGTGTGCCCCGCGCATGCCCCGCGATGCGCACATCGTGTTGTGCGTTTCGGGACGGGGCGACAAGGACGTATCCACGATGATGGCGTATAAGGAGGCACACGCATGAATGCACTGCACACGACGTTTGCAGCTTTGCGAAAACAAGGAACGGTTGCGTGCATTCCGTTTGTGACGGTCGGGGATCCCGATCTCGAAGTGACGCGTGCACTACTGCCCGCACTCGCCGCAGCGGGGGCGCACGTCATCGAGCTTGGCGTGCCGTACTCGGATCCGCTTGCAGATGGACCGGTCATTCAGCGCGCGACCGCGCGCGCGCTCGCCCACGGGACGACGATCGGGGACGTTTTGCAGCTTGCGCAAGACACGCGCATCGACGGACTGGACGTGCCGCTCGTGTTGTTTTCGTACATCAATCCGATCATGCAGTACGGCATAAATGCGTTGATCGCCGATGCTGCACGCTCGGGCATTAGTGGACTGATCGTGCCGGACTTGCCTTACGAAGAAGCGCAGGACGTGCGCGCCACTGCGCGTGACCACGGCATCGCACTCATCCCGCTCGTCGCCCCGACGTCGCACGCCCGCATCGCCTCGATTGTCGCGCATGCGGACGGTTTTGTGTACTGCGTATCCTCACTTGGTGTGACTGGAGAACGCGCGTCGTTTGCTTCCGAGGGATTTGCATTGATCGAAACGGTCGCATCCCTCACCGATGTTCCTGTATGCGTCGGCTTCGGAATATCGGCTCCTGAGCACGTTGCGCAGTTTTCACGTTGCTGTGACGGGATTATCGTCGGCAGTGCCCTCGTGCGCACGATCGAACAGCATTCGGAAGCACTTTTAGACCGTTCACGGCGGGTACAGGCAACGCGTGACGTCGCCCACTTTTTGCGCACGTTGTTTTCTCAGTCTTCAGGAGGTGCCCAATGATTCCAAAACCGCAATTGGCCGACTTGTCCGTATACCAGCCAGGGCTGTCGATCGCCCACGTCCGGGAACGTTATGGGATAGACCGCATTGTGAAATTGGCATCGAACGAAAATCCGTACGGATGTTCTCCGCGGGTACGCGAGGCGGTCATTGCGCATCTCGATGAGATGCATCGGTATCCCGATGGAGCGGGTACTGTTTTGGCGCATGCATTGGCTGCGCATTGGGGTCTCGATGCATCGCAGTTTGTATTTGGCGCAGGGTCAGACGACGTCGTGCTCATGATCGCAAGAGCGTACTTGCGCCCTGGCGATGAGACAGTCATGGCGGATCGGACGTTTCCACAGTATCGGCACAATGCGCGTGTAGAAGGGGCGTCCGTAATCGAAGTGCCGCTGCGCGATGGCGTGCACGATCTCGACGCAATGGTGGCAGCGATTACCCCACAGACACGTGTGTTGTGGCTGTGCAATCCAAACAACCCTACAGGAACGTTTGTGTCCCACGATGCGCTCGTCCGTGCATTGAGTGCCATTCCAGAACACGTGCTCGTCGTGTTCGATGAAGCGTATGCAGAATATGCAACGCATCCAGAGTACCCCGATGCACGCAGCATCGTCATGCAGCACGACAACGCAATTGTATTGCGCACGTTCTCAAAAGCATACGGAATAGCAAATGCACGCATCGGGTATGGCGTGGCGCATGCGTCGATCATTCAGACGATTGAGCGTGTGCGTGAGCCGTTTAATACGTCGGGGCTTTCGCAAGTGGCGGCAGTAGCGGCGTTGCGGGATACGGCGTTTTTGGAACAGTGTCGGACAAAAAATGCAGCGATCATGCAAACGATGTATGACCAATTTGCGTCGTGGGGATGTGCAGCATTTCCATCTCAGGCAAACTTTGTCCTCGTCGATGTCGGGGAAGACGCCCGCGACGTGTGTGAACGGTTGCTCAAGCGGGGCATTATCGTACGTGGGGGGCATACGGCGAGTGTGCGGTATCCGACCCACATTCGTGTGACGGTCGGGACAGAGCACGACGTGCAGGCGTTTTTGGCAGCGCTGCCTGAGGTCATACGGCGATGAACGCCGCCGTGATTGGAGTCGGGCTGATCGGGGGATCGCTGGCGCGGGCGCTGCGTGCGGCTGGTCATATTTCGGTCGTCGGTGTCGTTTCGCCAGAAGAAGCGAATGTACCGCATGCGCGATGGGATGCGCTCGATGCGGTCGTGCCGCTGGATGCTGTGCGCGGTGCGGACGTCGTCTTTTTGTGCACACCGATACGGGTAGCGATGGCGATGCTGCCAGAGGTGTGTGGCATCGTGCGAGAGGGGCACGCGATCGTGACCGACGTCTGCAGCACGAAAGAGCGCATTTGTGCTGTGGCCGATGCGCTCGATTGGGGGACGGCGGCGTTTGTCGGCGGGCATCCGATGGCGGGAAAAGAGGCAGGGGGATACGCTGCCTCGTCGCGTTTTTTGCTGCACAATGCGCCTTATGTGCTGACGCCGACAGAGAAGACACCCGCGCGTGCTGTCGATGCAGTCAGTGCGTTGCTGGAGCGGACGTTGGACGCGCGCATACACAGGCTCACTCCGTTTGCGCACGATGCGATCGTGGCAGCGATCAGCCACGTGCCACACGTGCTTGCGAGCACGCTTGTCGCGCTCGTCGCAGACATCGCCGATGCCACACCGGCAGCGACCACACTCGCAGCAGGCGGGTTTCGCGATATGACGCGCATCGCTTCGGGCGATCCGACGCTGTGGAGCGACATTATTGAGACAAATGCGCATATCGCGCCGCTGATCGAGCAGTGGATCGCGTGCATACGTGCGCACGACATCGCCACATTGCAGCGGGCGAAGACGTACCGCGATGCGCTTCCAGCAACGCACGTCGCACCGTATGTGTGCACGGTGTCGGCGACACCAGAGCTCCTGCATGCGCTTGCACACCACGATGTTCCGTTTGTGACGCTGACCCAATCCTCGGGATGGATGCGCCTTTCGTTTGCAGAGCAAGACGATCGAGAGCGGACGATGGCACTGCTGCGCAGTCTTGGATACGATGTGGCGGTATGACGGACAAGGTCGATGCACATAGATAGCGATTTGTCAATAAAAATTGGCGCGCGCGAACAATCACGAGTATAAATAAAAAAACGTTGGACAACACATACTGAGATCGTGTATAATCGGCGTATGTTCGTTTCGTCTCCTTTTCACTCCGTGCAACAAAACGCTCGTGTTCATAGCGATGCGTTTTTTTCATGACGGATACGTGGTTTGAAAACGAAGTGACCATAAGTGCATCGATTTTTTTCTTTGCCCAGACGATGCCACAATGTATGTGCACAACACGCACACATATGGTACAATGAATGTACCTTTTTTCAGTAATTATGAAAGTGCTTCCATCCATTGTGGTTGCGTGAGAGAACGCATCGATGCGTAGGGTTGCGTGTTGTTGAGCAACACACGTTTTTGTGCAACAAAGTAACGAACAGAAGTATGCATAAGGATGGTCGGTCGTTTTTGTCCGCGAACGATGTCCGCAGGAAAAATTACAAATATTCAAGAAATGGCGGTGGAAGCGATGAGACGAAAGGGTGTTCATGCGTACAAAGCGTTCGTGCTCGGTGCGTTTTGTGGAGTGTTGCTTTGCACGAGCGGGGTACCAGTAGGCTTCGCGCAAACATCCAGTCGAACAGATGAAACAGCGCTTAAGCTTGCACAAATAAGGCAAGAAATTATTCGGAGGAAGGCGTTAAAACAACAAAGCTTAGAAGAAGAGGGAAGAAGAATCAGGGTGCAACAACAGAAAGACGCAGAGGCAGCAAGGCAGAGACAAGGAATTGTGGAATGTAAGACAAACGGAGATGATGCAAAGACAGGGGTGAGTATTCAGGTGGCTGTGCCACTGGGGACGGGTGCGTGTTTTAACACGAATCAAAATATTTCGATTGTGCGATCAAAAGCAACAATCGGCTCTACGGAGTATCGCGTGTTTACTAGGGGAACAAGCGCCACGGTGAAATTCAATCAGGATGATGGCACGACGGTGTTTAATGCTAATGGAACAATTTTAAAAATTGGCAATATCGCCACACAAACGGGTTGTGATATCAACCAAAGTAAAACACAGAAGTTGGATGCGCGTTGTTCTTTAAATCTCGTATTTGATAACAACAAGGGTACAATTATTGGCGTTGGATATACGCGAAACATTTCTGGATCCAATCCCAGTACTGGATCCAACCCGGAGATAGTACTTAATGCATCTACAAATTTCGGACAGTACGATGTGAAGGGAACGACAAAGTGGAATCCTGAAACGACTGATCCTACGAAACAATTTCCTGGCACATTTAATGCGCAAATTTCAAGGAGTATCGCAGTGGACCCGAGTCTGAGAGTCACGGGCACTTTGGGATACACGAATGAAAATACGTGCAATAATTTATCGGGAATGACCACATACGGTCTAAGTGGAGCGCAAAAAATTGGTTCTTTCGCTACAGTTACAGCCGGAGTGAGTGGG
>JAGWXQ010000049.1 GCA_018969805.1 Paenibacillaceae bacterium
GGAGCACAAGCGCGCCCCAAAACGAAATCCTACGCCACCAAACCACAGCAGTTCCTCCTTCACCGCGCACTAGAAACGACTTGCTCTTCATCATAACGAACGCCGCGAACAATGTCAACTACGAACCGCGCACGTTCACATTTTTGACAAATGCACGCGGCAACACCTTCCTGTTCCACGATGTTCTTGCTATGAAGTTTTTTTCATGTCTAAATAAGCATCGTACGTCGTCACTTTATCGTACACGATCCCGTCTTCGCCCAATACGACCAAACGGTTCGCAATCGTCTGCACAAACTGGTGGTCATGCGACGTAAACAACACCGTACCATCAAATTGTACGAGTGCTTCATTGAGCGCTGTGATCGACTCCAAATCCAGATGGTTTGTCGGCTCTTCAAACAACAACACGTTTGCACCAGCAAGCATCATGCGCGAAAGCATGCACCGCACCCGCTCGCCTCCTGACAATACGGATGCCTTCTTTAACGCCTCGTCACCTGAAAACAGCATCCTACCGAGAAACCCGCGAATAAACGTCTCGTCTTGCTCTTTCGAATATTGCCTTAACCAATCAACAAGCGACAAATCCACACCTGAAAAATACGCGCTATTGTCCTTTGGAAAATACGCGCGCGTCGTCGTTACACCCCACTGTACTTGTCCCGAAAGTACGGGCACTTCACCCATCAACGCACGAAACAGTGCCGTGACCGCCGCATGTGCACTGCCGACAAAAGCAATTTTGTCTCCTGTATGCACCGTCATATCCAACTGCCGCAGCACCGTCTCCCCCGCATCTGCGACAGTAATGCCCTCTACTTTCAGTAACTGTTTTCCCGCTTCGCGCTCGGGCTTAAAATGAATATACGGATATTTGCGGTTCGATGGGCGCAAATCGTCCAGCGTAATTTTTTCAATGAGCTTTTTTCGGGATGTCGCCTGCTTGGACTTAGATTTATTGGCAGAAAAACGCTGGATAAACGCTTGTAGTTCTTTTACTTTTTCTTCCTTCTTCTTGTTTGATTCTTTAAGCAAACGCTGTGCGAGCTGACTGGATTCGTACCAGAAATCATAATTGCCGACGTACAGCTGTATTTTGCCGAAATCAATGTCAGCAATGTGTGTGCACACTTCGTTGAGGAAGTACCGATCGTGCGAAACGACGATGACGGTACCGCGAAAACGACCGAGAAAATGAATGAGCCACTGTATCGATGATTCATCCAAATGGTTTGTCGGCTCATCCAACAGCAATACGTGCGGTTGCCCGAACAGCGCTTGCGCAAGCAAGACGCGCACTTTTGCATTGCCTTCCAAATCACGCATCATCTTGTCGTGCCACACCGCATCAATACCCAAACCAATGAGCAACTCCGATGCTTCCGACTCCGCCTCCCAGCCGTTGAGCTCCGCAAACTCCCCCTCCAGCTCTGCCGCCCGCATCCCATCTTCATCCGAAAAATCCGACTTTGCGTACAACGCCTGCTTTTGCTCTATAATGTCGTAGAGCTTCCGATGCCCCATAATGACCGTCTGCAATACACCGTGGTCGTCATACGCGTACTGGTCTTGGCGCAATACCGCGATGCGCTCTCCTGGCGTAATCGACACTTCCCCTTTTGTCGGTTCGATTTCTCCGGATAGTATTTTGAGAAATGTCGATTTCCCCGCACCGTTCGCACCGATCAACCCATAACAATTGCCCTCAGAAAACACGATACTCACATCTTCAAACAGTGCGCGTTTGCCATAGCGCAACGTCACTTGCGATGTAGCGATCATCGTACACGCTCCTCATCAAAGAAAAACACCAAGGTGAATATACCATATAAGGCACTAAAGGACAATGATGCGTCTTTGTGGTCACGTCCAAAATACATTCCTCCTCATCTATGTTTTCCTTACTTATTATCCCCTTATTTCTTCACATGGCGCATAAAAACACCCTCCCAACGTAAGGGGAGGGTCTAAGCTTGCCCTTGAGACAAAGGAGCACTGGTCTTTTGGATAAACTGATCACCGTACAGTTCTTCTTCACTTACGCCCAACACGCCCACCATCCGATCGAGCGTGCGTCGATCAAGATGGCGCATGCCACGCTCTATAGCACCGATAATCGTTAGCGATAATCCACATTCATTGGAAAATTGTTGTTGCGTGTATCCGCGCAACTTTCGGAATGCTTTGATGCGCATTCCCAGTCGGATGCGATCCATCGTCTCACCTCATCGATCGGTATCGTGCAGTGTAAAAAACCTGGTTGCCATGTGCGCTCTTCTTCAGGCATCACATCCAACAATGGAATGAGCACGAAAGCGCGCTGCATCATGCGCGGGTGGGGGACCGTAAGTGTATCGGTCGCAATCGTTGTGTTGGCAAAGAGCAACAAATCACAGTCAATGACGCGCGACCCAAACCGATGGCGCCGCACACGTCCAAGCGCGTGCTCAATCGCGCGCAACGCATCGAGCGTCTGATGCGCATCGTGCGCCGTCCATAAGCGGACGACCGTATTGATGTACGCACGCTGCACATCAGGCACTCCGACAGGGCTCGTCTCATACAACGGCGCAACGTGCGTGACGTGCGTTGCTGCAGCAAGCAAGTCGATCGCCTTTTGTACGTTTCGGACGCGATCCCCTTCGTTGGCCCCGATGCCGACGTATGCGATGTTCACGATCGGCTGCGTACGATCGTCACTGTCGCACCGGAGCACAGTGTCGCAAAAGGGGGTTGCACCTTGGTCACAGCGACTGTGGCTGTTTGCACGCGGTCTCGCGTGAGCAGTGCCTGTGCAATGCGCGCAGCCAGCGTCTCAATAAGCTGTACGGGTGCACCGGTCATAATGCGGGTCACATCGTCTACAACTCCACGGTAATCGACGGTATGCGCGACGTCGTCCGTTTGCCCCGCCTGCGACACGTCTGTGTCGAGCGACACGGTCACGGTGTACCGTTGCCCGATGCGCTGCTCCTCTTGCAGCACACCGTGGTATGCGTAATACTCCAATTGGGCGATCGTAATCCGATCGTACGCATGTGCCATCACAGTTCCCCTTTCTGCCACGCGGTACGCGACCACACGTCAAACAGCGCCAGCCTTACGACGTCGGTATGTGTGTGCGTACGGTAGTGTGTCGTACGTCCCTGCGCATCGGTCAGCGAACGGACGCGGACGACGCCTTCGATCGCGTTGGCGATGCACACTTCTTCTGCGTCTGCCAATGCTGCGCACGACACCGCGCACGCGTGCAGATCGTGTCCCGTATGGTGGACGATGTGCTGCACGTGTATGTGCGTCACAGACGACATGCGGGCTGTATTCGCCTCCGCACTGTGCCAACAGCCGTCTGCGTACCAGTACACGTCACCGGACGTCGCATCCCCGACGACATCTGCCTGCGTCAAAAACAATCCTTCTGCCTGTGTGCCACATGCCAGCAGTGCCCTTCTGCCTTGAGCGTGGCGCATGCGCATCGCCGTCTCTCCTTCGCCCATCGGTATGCGCATCGCGAGCACATGGAGATCGACCGCATCGCGTTGGGGAATGCGCTCAAGTGCGATCAGCTCGATCGGCGCATCGTACGTAGTTCCATTGGGCACGCCTGCACTGACGGTCCACTGCACCGCCACGTCATCCTGCTGGGCATGTGCGCATACGCCCAAAATGCGCTCAGCGATGCACGCAAACGGAGGATCGTACACGATGCGCATGGCCACACATTGTTCCCGCATGCGCACATAATGGGGAAATAGAGGCACTCGCCCGTCCCGTACACGGACGACTTCCCGCGCACACATCCCATAGCGAAAGCCGTGGTCGTCCGGACGAATACGAACGTTACCGCGCGCACATACGACCCCGTCCATGGACACCCACGCACTATGCATCTTCTTCCGCGCACAAGACGTGCGCCATCTTCAGCGCATGCACATGCTCCGTCACGTCGTGCACACGGACGAAATGCACACCACACTGCTGGGCGATGACTGCGGTCGCCAGCGTCGCGGCCAACGCCCCTTCGATCGTCGTGCCGACCGTTTCACGAACAAATCGTTTTCGTGATGTGCCGATTACTACGGTATGTCCGAGCGCGACGATAGCGCGCAAACTGCGCATCAGCGCGATATTTGCCGTTTGGTCTTTGGCAAAGCCAAATCCTGGATCGATCCATATGCGCTCCCCACGTATTCCCGACGATTTCGCGCGCGCAATGAGTGTGCGCATGTGCGCGATGTGCTCCGTCGTACTCCACACATCCATCGGCAGCGCATGCATGACAATGATCGTCGCATCGTACGACGCGACAAGCGCACGCATCTGCGCATCTGCCCCTCCGTGCACGTCATTGACGATGCGCACCCCCCGTTCGAGCGCAGCACGGGCGACTTCGGCCTTCGTCGTATCGATGGACAAGCACAGACGATCGGGCATTAGCGCATCAAGTACAGGAACGACGCGCCGCAATTCTTCTTCCACACTGATCGGTGTCGCTCCAGGCCGCGTTGATTCGCCACCGATATCGATCACGTGCGCGCCTTGCATGGCCATTGTTCGTGCACGCTCTGCCGCGCGTGCGGCAGTCGCATACCGCCCTCCATCGCTAAATGAGTCGGGCGTGACGTTGACGATGCCCATGACTCGGGTTGGCCCGCTCACGCCACACCAGCCCACAACCGATGCACTTCTTTGCGCAACCACATCGTTTGCGCACCGACATCCCACGTCTTAAGCAACGCATTGTCGGTATCGTACAGCGCCATAACAGGGATGACCCCTTGACCCGCGTTTGCAACAAATAGTTCTGTCGATCCAATCAACTTGTCCATCGTTCCATTCATAACGTAACACAAACCACCCTTTTGCGCAAGTGCTGCCGCAATATGTGCACGTGTGACCCCGCGTACACATCCAAGGCGCGTAGACGGGGTGCACCACACACCCTCGGTATACCAAAACACGTTTGTATGGATTCCCTCAATCACGAAACGTCCCTCCGCGAGAAATACGCCTTCTGCGTCTTCAGGCACCCCACGCGCGCGCAACTCTTGTCTTGCAAACACATTGTCCGTATACTGCACCGTCTTTACCCGCGCCCCTTGCGCACCACTGCGTGGCGTACACAGCGCGTACAGTTCGGTCGCACAACGGCTCTGTATGAGGGGGGCGACGACGATGAGCTCGTCTGCCGGCGCATACATGCCGTGCTCGACGTCCTGCGCCCCGATGCTCCATCGAATGCGGACGTCACGATCCGGTATGCGCTGCATGAGTGCATCGATCAATCCGCCGATGGCGTCGAAGCTTGGCGCATATGCAATGCCCTGCTGTGCGCACGCATCGATCATACGCCCATAGTGCGGCTTCAGAGGTACGCGCCGGTCTTTCGAACAAAACGTCTCAAACACGCCAATCCCGTGCACAAACCCTTCAGAAAAAGGGGAGATGCGCACTGTTTCAAAAGGTTGGATGCGCGCGTTATGCGCTGCCCATACGTTGTCCATGCGTCCCCCATCCATCGTAGTACGTCACAAATTGATGCAACATGGTCAAACCGTGCTCGGTCATGATCGATTCAGGATGAAACTGTACGCCTTCGATCGGGTAGTGCGTATGGCGCAACGCCATAATTTCGCCTTCTTCCGTATGTGCGACAATGCGAAGTTCTGGCGGACACGTCTCCTTGCGCACGATCAACGAATGGTATCGGGTAGCGATAAACGGCGAGGGGATGCCATGAAACATCGTTTGTCCATCATGGTATATCGGGGACACTTTCCCATGCAACTGCCGCTCAGCGCGCACGACTTCCCCACCAAACGCCTCCCCAATCGCCTGATGCCCAAGACATACGCCGAGCATCGGCACGTGTCCTTGAAACGTGCGCACCACATCGATCGTAATGCCCGCTTCCTTTGGTGAACATGGTCCTGGGGACAAAATAATGTGCGTTGGCTGTAAATCTGCAATGCCTGCTGGATCGATTTCGTCGTTGCGAAACACACGCATCGGACGCCCGAGTACACCAACATACTGAACGATGTTGTATGTAAACGAGTCGTAATTATCAATGACGACGATCATTTGTACGCCTCCTGCTTGTCCGCCTCATGTGCGCCACCGCATGCCAGGGCGTGCCACAACGCCGCCGCTTTGTACGCAATTTCATCGTATTCGTCGTCCGCATCCGAATCAAGTACGATGCCCGCACCGGCTTGCACGTGGGCGACACCGTGGTCGCAGACGATTGTCCGAATGACAATATTAAACGACAAATCTCCGCTGTCGTCAATCCAACCGAGTGCCCCCGTGTATACACCGCGACGCACTTCCTCTACTTCCTCAATAATGTGCATTACGCGCACTTTCGGTGCCCCTGTAATCGTCCCCCCTGGCACCATCGCGCACAGCACATCGATGCCATCACACCCATCACGCATCGTCCCCTGCACAGTACTGACCAAATGCATCACGTGCGCATATCGTTCGACTTCCATCAGCTGTGGGACGCATACGGTACCGATCGCTGCGACTTTTCCAATATCGTTTCGTTCCAAATCAACGAGCATGACGTGCTCTGCCCGTTGTTTTTCACTGCTGCATAATTGGTGTTCAAAATCTTCATCTGCGTGCTTGTCTGCGCCACGAGGCCTCGTCCCTGCGATGGGCTTCGTCGTCATGGTACGCCCACGACACGATACGAGGCACTCTGGAGACGCCGAAACGATCGCTTGTTGTGCATTGAGCACTGCATACGCCATATACGGCGCTGGATTCCGTATGCGCAAACGCTCATACACTTCCATCGGCGCACACAACAGCTCTGTTTGTGCGTGCAAACATACGTTTACTTGGTACGCCTCTCCCGCGCGAATGTGCGATTGCACGGTATGGACCGCTTGGGCAAACGCTGTGCGCGACCCTATCTCAGGACACACGAACTCCGTGCGATCAGGCAACGTTGTCCTTTTCTCAGCGCACGCACGATCCCACATCTGCGCCATCTCCTGTACACGCACGCACGCACGATCAAACGCACCGAGGCCTTCCAATGCATCGGTGTGGTGCACACAGTATACGACACCCGCATCTGCATCGACGATCCACGCATCGCGCACACGGACAAACCACACATCCGGTAACGTGTGCGCGCGCGGAAGCCGTGCAGGCCATCGTTCGATCGTCCTGGCAGCATCGTACGCGACGTACCCGATGACCCCCCCGACAAAAGGAGGCCAACCGTCCTTACGCGGCGATGCACAAACGCGCCGCCACGCACGAAGATCGTCCCACACCGCTTCGGTCGCCTCGTGACGCACAAACACATCGCCACAGCACGCCGTGACGATCGTATACCGCCCATCTTTGCCACTCTCAAGCACACAAAAAGGGTGCCCCTCCACTGGACAGAGCGCGCGCCACGACGGCAAGGGCGATGCGTACGCACGCACCGCCACCATCGGCAACGACTGTGCGCCGCTGCATATCCATGCGTGCCACTCTTCGCGCGTCACGGTGTCGTTCATACGGATGTGTGCACAGGTTCCTCATCGGCAAACTGATACAACGGCGTGCTCAAATACCGCTCTCCGTTACTCGGAACGACGGCAACGACGCGTTTGCCCGAACCAAGGCGCTCCGCAACGAGCAACGCCGCATGAATCGCAGCACCCGAGGAGATGCCCCCGAGTATTCCTTCGGACTTGGCGACGAGCCGCGCGACACGAAACGCATCTTCGTGATCGACTTGGATGACTTCATTGTATACGTGTGTATTTAAAATATCCGGGACAAAGCCTGCACCAATACCTTGTATTTTGTGCGGACCAGGGCTTCCTCCAGAGAGCACAGGAGAAGCTTTCGGCTCTACAGCAAAAATGTGGATGTGTGGAAATGCGCTTCTGAGTACTTCGCCAGCCCCGGTAATTGTGCCTCCTGTACCAATACCCGACACAAACGCATCCAATGATCCGCCACTTGCGTGGATCGCATCAATAATTTCGTGCGCCGTCGTTCTCCGATGCACATCGACGTTTGCCTGATTTTTAAACTGTTGGGGCATAAAATACTCGGGATGTTCTTGCGCCAGCTGCTCGGCGCGGCGAATCGCCCCTTTCATTCCTTCCGCACCCGGGGTAAGAACAAGCTTTGCACCGTACGCTTTGAGCAAGTTGCGGCGCTCCATGCTCATCGTCTCTGGCATAACGAGTATCGCCTGATACCCTTTGGCCGCAGCGACCATCGCAAGACCGATGCCTGTATTCCCGCTCGTGGGTTCAATGATCGTCGCACCTGGAGCCAATACGCCCGCCTTCTCCGCCGCTTCGATCATCGATATGGCGATACGGTCTTTCACGCTTGCGCCAGGATTTTGGTACTCTAGCTTTACGACGACTTCCGCACTTCCTTGCGGCACGACACGATTGAGCCGTACCAAAGGTGTTTCTCCAATGAGCTCCGTCACGTTTCCATAAATGCGTCGCGTCATAAGCCCGCCCCCTTCAGTGAATTCCGAGTGAAACAGTTTGTTTTATCCATTGTATCAACGCGTGCCTTCCGTGTCAACAGCGTGCCGGATCATTTTTTTCGGACTTCATGTCCGATCCGTTTGGTCGAGCCACATTTTTAGCAGTTCCCGTGTCAGCGTATGTTTTGTATGGCATTCGTGGCAGACAAGCTCGATGCGTTCATCTTCCATCACATCGTAGAGTACGTCGCGGCCGAGCGCAATCATCGTACGTGCGATCGTCTGCTCGTCACAGACACATCGAAACGTGATGGGATATCGTGCCACGATGCGGGCGTACGGATCGATCGTGTGCACGCATTGTGTCGGTGTCCATTCGGATTGCGCAAGCGTTTGCACCGCGC
>JAGWXQ010000050.1 GCA_018969805.1 Paenibacillaceae bacterium
AACACCATGGAGGGTGGATGACGCGTCCACGGTACAGCGTGTTTCTACGACGAGTATACAAAAAATATCGCTCACACAACCAGTGGTCGAGCGATCCAGGTACGGCATGTTTGTATGGGCCCTGTGCAGCAGCTGTCGCATCAAATTGTTGTGGACCGCATACATAGCGCAGGGCATGTTCGGTATGATGTTGTTCGATGTGGGCAAATGCATACGGCAGTGATGCGATCGTACGCCCAAACCACACTGCCAGTGCGTGATCGGCATCGAGGCGCACAAACCATACCCCGGGCACACCATGATACGTCACATATGTACGCACGTTGCATTCCAAGAGCGCATGTGCCCAAGGTATGCGTGGAAAGCCGCGCATACGGATGTTGCGCATCGCAAACGGAACGATCGACACCCATGCTTGCCCGTCCATCGTATCGATCAATAGCGGATCGGGGACACAGGCGCGCAAAATATGTTGCGGAACGGGCCAATGGAAAAAAAGGACATCTTCCCAGCTGTTCGACATAAACGAATGCGGTTTCATCTGTTCCCTCCTATTCATGGGGCACCCGTTTGCTCTATGACAACTTTACGATCCGTGCTCCGCGAAACCCCCGTGCTGCAAAGTACGACTGAGCGCCGTTGTGGTACACAAACGCATGCCCGTAGCGCACATCGCCAAACAGTGCCCCGCCACGGGCACGGATGTCTTCTGGAGTGTGCAACCACGACGACGTTTTATGATCGATGGGGACGAAGCTGTGCAACAACGCATACTGTTCTTTTGTGAGTAGGTCGATGCCCATCGATGCAGCCATACCCATCGCACTGGCGATTGGTGCATTGTGTGTTCTGGATTGCCGTGCTGCTTCGTCATAGCACACGTTGCGGCGACCGATTGGACTCTCTGGACTGCAATCAAAAAAACCGATTTCATCTTTCGCATCGTGGGCACATACGACGTCGGGTGCTCCTCCTGTGCGTTCCATTTCATGGAGCGCCCACAACGCTTCTGGTTGTGCTTCCAGCGCGATGCGGACGGTCTCCCACGCGATGTTGATGTGGCGGCTCATGTGCTGTTCAAACCGCGCGTTGAGTGTGCACAACAGCTGTGTACGTTGTTCGTCCTGCAGCATCTGTGCGCGCATCTGAATCGTTCCTTTCCTGTGGGCTTGTCCATCATCCATACGATTGCCTGCGTACACGTTTAAAGCCAATCGTTTTCCATATGCTCCACAGCACTGACACAGCCAAGCATGCCACAGCCACTGACACAAGCGCAATGACTACAGGGTATTGTCGATCAAATCCTGAGACGTGTTTGATCAAAATACCCACAAACGCCCATATGCCGACCAAACCAATCGCCCCATCGCGAAAGCGTACGACAAGCGTACACATAATGACGCAGGCGACGACCACGATGGCACACATCCACCATTGTTCACTCAGTCCAAACCGCGTCCACTCGATCGCGACGAGCCACGATGCGACGTTTGCCACGGTCGCAACGACGATCCACGCCAAGTAGATCGAAAACGGCAGACGAATGACGCACCGTTGCACAAACGTCAGCGGCAATGAAGACAGCCGCACATAGATGAAGATCAACGAGACGAGCAAGAGCACCATCACGACGACAGACAGGGCCAACCAACCGTAATGCCAGCACACGATCCACAAACTGTTCCACACACAAGAAATGATGAACATGCCATATAGAGACAGCGGTACAACGGTCTCCTTTCGCGTCGCAAACCAAATTGGGGGGATCAGCACAAAACACAACAACAGCGTGTAAATAATGCCCCAAATCGAGAACGTGATGCCCGCAGGAGTAAACAGCGATGGATACAAATCGGATATTTCTCCCGTCGTCATCCCGTTTATGGGCAGTATCGTTGCAAGCGCATTGATCGTCGTCATCCCGATGTAGGCAATGACGGCACCGACCATTGCCAGTACGACCAATGCAGTTTTTTTTCTTTGATCGACATGCACGGTACGTGTGCCCGAATGATCCTCAACTTTTCGTGTACGCATACACATCGCCTCCATGGATTTCCAAATCATGCCCACCCGTATTTCAATGCATCGATTGTATCGAAATAGGACACCTTTTGCGATCACGCAAAATGCATCCGTCTGGAACGATGTGTTCCATTGGGGATTCGTATGCCACGCACTGTTTCCTCGCTCCATCCGTGCATGATGCGCATACACGGTTGTACCAATGCACCTATTGTGTACACGTCATTTTGGCACACACAGAGCGCGGTCAAAAGGATGATAAAAAAAGAAAAAAGATACAATGAAAAATGAATGCGTTATTTTTCAATATGTGGTATAATGGATTATCGCGAATACATCGATCGTGTACCACATGATCGCGCACGCATCGCAAAGACGATCGATGGGTTTGCGCATAATTGCCCATAAAGGAGGATATGTCGTGCGCTATGCACTGTTGTTTTGTGTCCTATGCATTGTCCTTGGGGATGGGGCACATGCCATGTACGTACCTGAAGTCGTCAAACTCACGATCACGCGCCCTCCGAAAAACGTACTCACCGGAGATGGTACGGGTTTCATTTTGCGGGCGTTTCTCGAAATCCCGATACAAGGTTCCGGCGTATTGGTACAATATGATGCGCATAGCCATACCGCTTGGGGCGTTACGAACGCACATGTGGCGCTTGAAAAAAACACCCCGATACTCGTCACCGTCCAAACGCGGTCTCACAAAAAATCGATTACGACAACAACGGTGCGCGGAACAGTTGTCGCGATTGCCCCTCCATGCATGAAAAAAAACGTATGCGGACGCGATCTTGCTCTGTTTTCGTTTCCTTCCCAACAACCGGTGCCTGTCGTATCGCTGCTGCGGACATCGGTCGCATCTTCTACCGTATGTGCGGTCGGATATCCGTACATTGCGTACGTGAAAAGCAAATCCGCTGTGCGCTCCTTGTATGAAACGTGTGGTACCGTCCGCACGCCGACCCGCTTGCCATCATCGACGATGCTTGTGCACGCGGGGTCGTTGTACCCGGGAATGAGCGGGGGTGGCGTGTTTGTGCGCACCGCATCGGGGACGCACCTCGTCGGCATCATTACCCGCAATACGGGGCATCCGTCCGCACCGAATGAATCCCAGCCCATCGTTTGGGTGTGCGCACTTTGGCACAGTGTGCTTCGGGTATGTCACCATGAAAAGGCACCGTTTGGCTTCCCTCGCGCATAAAGCATCCCCCTATGCGCGTGCCAACCACGCTGGTCGGATGTCCTGCTGTTCATCCCAAGAGACGTGGCGACGGATCATGTGCCACAACGGTGCCAGTACGTCTCCGTACGCCGAAAATGTCGGCAATGCACTCAGGACGCGCCAGACGCGCACGACGACTGGCCAAAGCGTCCGTTTGTCGCCGACGACGTAGGCGTGACGGTACACTTCGTCGTTGAGCGGAAACGCGTGCAATTCAGGTCCGTGCGCAATGACGGTGTGCACGAGTGCAAGAACTCCGGCTGCAGTGTCGGGTGTGCAGAGCCACGACGGCAGCGTGCGGTATTCAAACCCTCCGTGGGGCTGGCGGCGAAACGCGCCGAGCATCCCAAAGCGCGGACGGCGTTGCCTCGTCGTCGTCCCTTCGACCATCGCCAAAGGCAAGGCCACATAATTGTCGAGCAGGCGCAAGACGGTTGGTGTCAGGGGCACACCGCTCATATGGATGTGCCCTCCGAGAGGAATCCCGGGTACGGGCATCCCCCCACAAACCCACTCGATGTGCGCATCGATTGCCTGCACACGGCGCATCCCCCACAGCAGTGCGTTGCGGACGTGCGCGTACAATGTATGCGCATCAGGAGCAGGTGCGGGGCGCACTTCGCCGATCGCCATGAGCGTCCGGCCTTTATGCACGCGGACACCATCGCATCCGACGACGGCATCTGGAGCAAAAAAAGCGCATGCAGGTACGACACGTCCCCCTGCCTGCACGGGTCTGCGCAACAAAAACTCTGCATCGATCCCAAACAATACGTTGCCCACGGGAACGACCGACGTAGACGAACCGACGTGGTGCGTCATCGCGGACACCGCACTCCCGAAGAGGTGTACGATGCCCGCATCCCAGCCCCGCGCATACGTCGCCTGCGCTGCGATCGCACACGCTTGGCGGACGGATGTGCACATCGGTTGCCCGTGTTCCCAAATCGACTGACCCGACGCGGTGATGCGCACAGCATCGACACCATCGACGGTGACATCCCACTGCCGGATCCAGCGCAGGGCACTCGGACGATTACCGTTGTGGTGGTGCATAACGGCTCATTGACTCAAACAGCTGTTCATCGACGTCGTCCCAGACGGGTTTGTGTTTGTCTTCCTCTTCTGGACAAACGCACACGTTGAGTTTCGTTTCTGCTACGAGCTCGATCGTCAACTCCCATTCGACGCGTACGACGACGTTGCGCGCAGGCTGGTCGATCGACGCGTCGATGCAGTTTGGTGGTTGTACGACGTGGACGAGGACGTGCTCCGTATGTGCGTGTCGTGCTTCGTCCATTTCTTGCAATGGAACGTGTACCGTGTATGCGATCGCTTGTTCGTGTACGTCTGTCTTGGAGTTGTGGTCGTACGCATACCACACACTCATCGTATACGTCCCGTGCACATCGACCCCATCCCCCACCCGCTCCGCCTCGCACCGGTGGTTCATCATCCACGCTCCGAGCACGCCTGTGGGATCGTGTGGCACAGCGATGATGTGCGTTTCTTGTTCATACGTTCGCCCTTTGCCACAGACGGCTTTGGTGACGATTTCGCGGCTTTTGTTCCAGCGTCCCATCGTGCAAACCCCTTTTCCGCATGGTGTGATGGCTCACTGTATGCGGGGCGTTTGCCCAACGTGCATCAATCCTTCATACTTGTCTTTTACATACCGCATAAAAGGCGCGGTATCGAGGGTGTCGTTGCAGACACGATCCAAAAATGCATCGGTATGCATCGTTGCCCCGTGCGTGTACACATGCTCCGTCAGCCAGTGTACGATCTTCGGAATATCGTGCAGCTGCGTACCCAAACCCGCTTCGCACATCGTCTCCCAAATGTGTGCGGCAATCAAGTTTCCGAGCGTATACGACGGAAAGTACCCGAAAGCACCACCGGCCCAATGCACGTCTTGAAAGACACCGTGCGCCTCATCGCGGGGGACGATGCCCAAATCCCGGGCATACGCTTCATTCCACGCTTGGGGCAGTTGTGCGACATCCAGGGCGCCACTCATCAATTGTTTCTCTAGTTCGTAGCGAATCATAATGTGTACGTTGTACGTCAGTTCATCTGCTTCGGTGCGAATCGGTGAAGGCTGTACGCTGTTGATCGCCGACACAAAGTGACCGATGAACGTATCGCGCAACGGGGGCATCCACGATTGGAGCGTGCGAAAGTGCGCGTTCCAAAAAGCAGGTGATCGTCCGATCACATTTTCCCACAGACGCGCTTGCGACTCATGCATCGCGAGCGATGCGCCAGTGCATACGTTTGTTCCATGAAACATCGGTGCAATGCGTTGCTCGTACAGCGCATGCCCTCCTTCGTGCAGCGTTGAAAACAACGCGCTCGTGCAATCGTCTTCGGAATAGCGGGTCGTCACGCGCACGTCGCATGGATTGATCGCGGTCATAAACGGATGGGCGGATTCGTCGATCCGTCCCGCAGACGCATCAAACCCGATCAGCGCGAGCAGCTGTTCTTGGGCTGTGCGCTGCATCGATATCGGGACGCGGGGCAAAGACTGCCCCCGCTGCTGTGCGTGTGCGATGTCTTGCATAAAGGGCACAAGCTCCGCGCGCAACGCACCAAACAACGGATCGAGCCGTGCCACGGTCATATTTGGATCGTCGTCCGCGAGCCACGCATCGTATGGATGCGCCGCACCGGCTCCCCACTGCTTCGCAAACGCACGGGCAAACGCCACGATGCGTTCTAAGTACGGCCGAAACAGCGTGAAATCCCCTTCGGACTTTCCGCGCTCCCACATCGTCTCCGCTTCCGCACACGCAATGACAAACGCCTTGTATTCTTCTAATGGAATCGCCCGCAACCGCTCATACCGATGCGCCATGCGCGCGACACTAGCGCGCTGCCACACAGCAATCGGTGCTGTGCGCAGCTCCTCGATCCACGCCCCAAGCTGCTCCGATGTTGCCAAAGTCATATGGTGCGCGGTCAGTATGCCGATCGACTCTGCACGCCACGCACTCCCTTTGCGCACGCCGATCGTACGCATATCCCAGTGCATGAGCGCAATCGCTTCTTCCACACCGCGCATATCGCGCATGTGCTGTACATATTGCTCCCAAACGTGTTCGTACGCCATACGAACCCTCCCATGCGATCACTTTGATTTCTTTTGTTTGAGTGCGCGTTGACGCGCTGCGATGACCCCAGATCGATCACGCAGGCGATGCATGTACCGTACTGCATCGGGCGCGGTGTCCGCACCCATCCAGCTTGGGAAATGTTTGTCTTTGCGCTGCTGCATATACTGCACGCGCGAACGTGCGTTGTCCAGCAGATGCTTGTCACAAATCGGCAACTCCAGTGGCGCATACGGCGTACCCGATGCGATGCGCCTCCCGATCATTTCCCACAACACAACAAACCGTTGCTCATCGATGCCCACACGAATGAGTTGGGTGTCTGCGAGCATCGTTTGTGTATCTTGCCACACTTTTTTGGCACCACTCCATGCGCCACGCCGCCAGTGGTACATCACGACCGCGACCTTGGTCATGACGAGCCACGCGTCTTTTTCAAGCAGTGATGATGCTTTTTTCCATAAATCCTCACCCAATTCATGGCACAAAAAGTAATTGTAATCCGTATGAAAATGCAAGAAATACAATTCGTGTTGTGGCGCGTATTCAAACAATGCCCTCACCACAATACCACCCCCTCTTCCCTGTACTGTACACCAAAAGATCGAAATGGGCAAGATCTCGCCCATATTCCAAAATGCACACCACACATGCCTCATGTCCATTGCCTATAGTCCGAACTGGAAATATTTGGTATACTATCCGTGCACCGCAACGCATCTGCATGCACATGCGTACAACAGGCGATGCACCATACGGAAAGGACGATGTACCGATGTGGCGCGCAATATCGATTGTTCTTCTGCTTTTTGTCCCTTCGATTGCCCAGGCCGCCCCTACGACTGTCCGCGTCTATCAAAAAACGAATGCATTGCAAGAGTTTTCGACGATGCGCCAAGCCGTTTCGTATGCACAGCGCTACGATCATGCGTACGTCGAACGCATCTCCTCCCGTGCGATCGTGTGGAACAACATACCGCGCTACATCGTCACCGAACTTCGCGGACGTTCGTGGACGTTTGATTCCAAGTATGAAGCCATTCGTTTTGCAAAAAAACGCCCCAACTCCATCGTCCGTGATACGACGCGCGGGGGGTGGGCATGGCACAACATCGCGCATCCCGGGTATACATTGTATCAAAGAGAAAAAACACTCCCGATATGGAAGTTCTCCCGAAAAGAAGACGCAATTCGTGAAGCAAAAAAGTGGGCACATGCGCACATCATCGACAACGCGACGAACCGATGGATTTGGGACGATGGAACGAACCCGATCTCCACCTTGCCTCAATACGTCGTCGCCCAACACGACAAGCAGCTCGGCGCGCCGTACACATCACTTAAGGAAGCAATCAAAGAAGCGATGCAGTGGGCGCATGCGACCGTGACGACGATGGATGGCGACGTCGTATACCGCAATACGATGCCGTACACCGTACACAACGATGACGGCAGAAAGCTCGCCTCATTTGCGAGCGTCGCCCCCGCGATCGCCTATGCCCAAACACGCACAAACGCAACCATTTACGACAAAGCGACACCGATTTGGACGAACAAACCGTACTATCGCATCATGCAATCCGGTCGCGAAATCGGCTCTGAATCGACGTTTGAAAAAGCAGTGCAATACGCCAAACAATTTGCGTCATCCACGGTTACGACAGATGATGGATTCCGGATGTGGGCGAGCGACGATGCACTCATCGTGCTCGGGTGGCATGGGGGCGTGTCGCTTGAGCAAGTCATCGCCCACATCAACGACACCAAAGGGCTTGATTGGAGTTCTCCGACGTGGTTTTCGCTCGCAGACGCCAACGGTACGCTGACCGATCTCTCCGACGCAGCGACTGCACGCCAACTCCAGCAACGCGGCGTGCGCGTGCTCCCGCTTGTGCACAATATGTTTGACGCAAAACGAACGACCGCATTTTTGGCTAACGAAACCGCCATGCAACAATTTATCCAGTCGCTCGTCTCCCGACTCGATCAGCTCGGTGTCGATGGAGTAAACATCGACTTTGAATCGCTCGCAGGAAGCGACCGCGATCGATTCACATCGTTTGTCGAAGCACTATCCCAAGCCGCCAAAAGGCGCAAACTGATCGTGACAATCGATTTGCCTCGAGGCGATGCATCGTGGAACGACCGCGCTGCCTTTGACCGCGTCGCAATCGCAAATGCCGTCGATTATATTGCGATCATGGCATACGACCAGCACTATCGGCTAAGTACACGAGCCGGCCCTGTCGCCGGTCTGGACTGGACGGAAGAAGGCATCCAGCAGTATCTCAACGAGGGCATCCCAAGGCAAAAACTGTTGCTTGGCATTCCGTTTTATTCGCGTATTTTTGGGGTCAAAGAT
>JAGWXQ010000051.1 GCA_018969805.1 Paenibacillaceae bacterium
AGCGTCTGGATATGCTCTGGAATCGCCCGCTCGGGTTTGCACAACGAAAAAAACGACTCCTCTTCGATCACGCGTAAGCCGCGCACGACGATCGCGCCACACGCAATAATTTCGTCTCCGTGGTGCGCCATAAAGCCGGTCGTCTCCAAATCAAAAACGACGACATCCATATCTGACAGCAGCACATCAAGGGCGCGGTGGTGGCGTTGTTGTTTCATCGTCTGGCGCAAAAACGCCATTTGTTGGGCGGTCTGCGCACCACGAAACACCGAATGCACCGCAGAGGGCAACCCGCCCATCTTGTAAATCGTCCACAAATCGCTGCGCGGGCGTGTCATCGGTGTTCCCTCCGCAGAATGAATTTTGCAACGACTTTTTGCAGTTGTCTCCCAATGCGTACGATGTCGCGCAATACGGGCTTTACGTCTTTGGTCAGTAAGTCGGCAGGGAGCATTTTTGACGCATGTGCGACCCCCGATCCGCGCGCAGCCATCTCACGCAAGCGGAGCACGTCGCAAAACGCCGCTTGCCAATCGTCCACGTGCGCAGCCCACTCATCGGGCAGTGCGTTCCGCAACGCACGCATGCGCTTGAGCGTCGATGTTTCCTCGATGCAAAACCACAAAGCAAGCAACCGAATTGCGCTTACAAACGGCAAATATACCCCGTATTTGATGTCGATGCCTCCAGCGTCTGTTCCGTACCGTTCGGTCAACAAATTGCCCATCAGTCCAAACAGCAGTTTGTAGCGCATCGTATTTGTGAGCAAACGAGGCCATACGTCTTTGTCGCGCGCCAATGCGTGCATGAGCATCCGCTTCATCGACGTGCACGCCGCATCGTCTCCATATACCGTGCGCGCATCGGCAAGCACGAGCAACTGACGCAATGCAAAAAAGTCTTGGCTGTTCATCCGTGTAGCGATGTGGGCGCACCACTGATCGAGCGTCATGCACCACTCCGGTTCACATGCGAGCACGCGCCCTTCACATAAGTCGTACCCGTGAGCATACAGCGCATCACATACCCGCTGCCCAAGGACGGCTCCATCGACGTCTTCTCCGATGATAAGCCCATTGTCCTGATCACTGTGTACGGTCATTTCTTGCCGACCTGCACTGCCGACGACAAAAAACGCCACTGTGCTCTGCCCACACAAGAGCGTATGCGTCTGCCCGACGACCCGCTGCATGACGATGTCGTGCCACACGTGCATGCGCTCGTATGCGTCCATCATCGGGGCACCACCGCGCACGCACCACGGCATGTGTGCATTAGCGCGCACCGTTGTTCTCATTTGTGCGATGACCGATGCACGAAGCGAGGACAACGCGTCCGTTGACCTCGCCTGCTCCAACAATGCATCCCACTCATCGTGTATGCGCATTATTTTTTCATCGACTCGGGATACCCGTAGGCACCGTGCTCGCTCAAATCCAGACCGATCACTTCTTGTTCTTCCGTCACCCGCAAGCCGATCGCCTTCTTGATAAACCACAGCAACACAAACGATACGACAAACGCATACAACCCACATACAACGACCCCTTGGACTTGCACCCACAACTGCTCTGCACTTCCGGAATACAGCAATCCGGGCTTTCCTACCGCCGCGCGCTTAACCAAGTCTGGATGCGCAAAAAAGCCATTGGACAGCGTCCCCCAAATGCCCGCCACACCGTGTACCGACAGCGCGTAAATCGGATCGTCAATTTTGCATTTCTCAAAAAAGCGCATACTTCCAATGACGAGCGCACCAGCCACACCACCAATAACGACCGCCGCCCACGGCTGCACAAATGCACACGATGCAGTAATCGCGACGAGCCCTGCAAGCGTACCATTGAGCGTTGCCGTGATGTCGGCTTTCCCACTCGTGAGCCACGACAAGAAAAAGGCAACTGCAGCACTCGCGCCCGTAGCGAGCAATGTCGTAAAGGCGACGTAGCCAAAATACCCATCACCGACACCGACCGTGCTGCCCGCATTAAACCCAAACCACCCGACCCATAGCAAAAGAACACCCATTGCGGAAAACACCTGATTGTGCCCCAAAATGGCGTTTGCCGTACCGTCCTTGTTGTACTTCCCGATGCGTGGACCGAGCAACAGCGTCGCCGCAAGCGCTGCGCATGCGCCCGTCAGATGGACGACGGTCGAGCCGGCGAAATCTTGCTTGGAGCCAAACAACCAGCCATTTCCTCCCCAAATCCAGTGCGCGATCACGGGATAAATGAGTGCCGTAAACAAAATGGTAAACAGCGCATACACAGACAGCTTACCCCGCTCGGCAAAACCGCCCCACGCGATCGACAGCGAAATGGCCGCAAATGCAAACTGGAACAAAAAGAAGATCGAGCCCGGATACGATACTTCTCCCGTATCTGAGAAATTTGGAAGGTAAAAGTAATCGCCGAGGCCGATAAACGCATTTCCTTCCCCACCAAAAATGAATCCATATCCGATCGCCCAAAATACGAGCGCACTTAACCCCACTGTAAATATTGTCTTTCCGGCAACGTGCCCTGCATTTTTCATTCTCGTCGAGCCCGTCTCAAGCATGATGAATCCGCCTTGCATGAGCAGCACGAGCAAAAATGCAAGCATAATCCATAGCGCATTAAGCCCCATATTGAGCAGCTTGACCGACTCCTCGACTGCTCCATCTGCAGCAAATGCACTTGCGGGCACGGCACACAACGCCACTGCACCGCATAAGACCCCGATGACGGACAACTTCCTCATTTGCCCCACTCCTTTTCACGATGTGATGAATGCTGACACTATATGGTACTGATGCTCTCATTATACGCCATATTGGAGTGCGATGCAAGTGCACAAAGCAATTTTTTTTGCCCAATTCATGCGCGCCGATTGTCCGTGGTGGGTTGTACATCCATTTTTTTCAGATATGGCTGCCCTTTTTCCTCCTTGCGCCTCACATGGATGTCTGCGCACGTACATCTCCGACACAATTTTGCCGCATACACGCCCTTTGACGATGCACGACCGACGTGCTATAATCAAAATTGGCTGAGGGAGACGCGACATCCGGCGCACACATCGATGATGTCTTTCTTAGCCAATTTCACATTTGTACGGCGTATTTGACCTAAGTTCCCGTTCCCACATCAAAGGAGGAATGCGCATGGACGGCGGTTTGTTTTTTCATCCGATGGATTTTCTCATTATTATTGCGATGGGCATTGCCATTTGGGCTCAGTTTCGCGTGAAGAAGACGTTTGTGCGATGGTCTGCTGTCGCTACGAAGCATGGGCGTACAGGATACGCTGCAGCACGCGCACTGCTCGACCGGCACGGACTCGACGACGTACGCATTGAGCCGATCGCGGGTACGTTGACTGACCATTATGATCCGAGGCAGCGGGTTGTCCGTCTTTCTGAACACGTGTATTCTTCTTCTTCGATCGCAGCGGTGTCTGTCGCCTGCCACGAAGTGGGGCATGCGCTCCAGCACCATCAGTCGTACCCGATGCTCGTACTCCGCCATCGCTTCTTCCCAGTCGTATCGCTGACGTCTGGCGTAGCGCCGATTCTTTTGATCGCAGGCTTTCTGTTGCAAGCATCTGGGCTTTTGCTCATTGGGATTTTGTTCTTTAGTTGCGCGGTCTTATTCCAGCTCATTACGTTGCCTGTTGAGTTTGATGCAAGCGCACGTGCGCGGCGGTTGATGGTCGCCGAAGGGTTTATCGTCAATGCCGAGGAGGCGGGTGTCTCCAAAGTGCTCAATGCCGCTGCCCTGACGTACGTCGCCGGCACACTGATCGCCCTGCTTGAGCTCATCAAATACATCATGATTTTCACAAACCGCGACTAATTCCGTTTCCCCAATAAAAAACCTCTCCCATTGGAGAGGTTTTTTATTGGGGCATTATGGGGTGTATCGTCTGAAACTGTTCGATCAAAAACAACCGAAACGCTTCTGCCACGCGTGGCAACGTCTCTTGCTTGCGCTGGATCAGTCCGACCGTCCGCACGACTTCCGGGTGGGTAATCGGTACGGCTGCTGGCATAATCGGCCCCGTCTCAACGAGTGCCATTGCGGGGAGCATGCTCACACCGAGCCCTGCAGCAACGAGTCCACGAATCGTGTCCGTTTCCTCCCCCTCAAACCCAATGTGCGGGACAAACCCTGCTTGCGCACACGCCTCCAATACGATCGCGCGCAATGAATACCGCTCACTAAACATCACAAACGACTCATCTTGTAATTGATCAAGCCGAATTCCTTCTTTGTGCTGCGCAAACGGATGGTTGTGGGGCAATATGGCATGCAACGGCTCGCTCATGAGCCAATCCCCGTGCACACCGTCGTGGGCAGGAGGAAAAGGGGAAATAAACGCCAAATCAATGCGTCGGCAAAGGACCGAATCGATCAGCTGCGGATACGTTCCCTGCTGGAGTACAAACTTCACGTTTTGATGTGTTTTGCGGTACGATGCCAACAAGGTCGGGAGGACATAAATACCGAGGCTGTGCGGAAACCCAATGCGCACTTCCCCTTTTTCCGGATGTTCAAACTGCTGTGCATCGATGCATGCACGATCAATATCTTGAAGCAACGGCGCAATGCGCTCATAAAAAAACCGACCCGCGTGCGTAATTTGGACGTTTCGCCCGCGCGTCGTAAACAACTGCACACCGAGCTCTTGCTCCAATAAATGAATTTGCCGACTCATCGCCGATTGCGCAATCCGATGATGCTGTGACGCATGGGTAATGTGCTCCATCTGCGCGACAGTGACGAAATAGTGCAGCTGCCTAAGCTCCATCGACACCCTCCCGCCGTGGCAACACGTACCGCGCCACGAGCGCATACACAAATCCCCCGACAAATCCCCCAACATGCGCGGACATATTGACATTGGAAAACAACAACGAAAAACCAAATCCAATGATCAGCAACGCCCATACCATCCTGCGCTCTGCCACACCCAAAAAACTTGGAATGCGCCACATCAACAACACATACGCCCCATACAGCCCGTACACCATCCCACTCGCTCCGATCGAACTGACTGCGTCGTAGTACAAAAACGTAAATACGTTGCCAATAAAGCCCGAAACCAACAACAAGCCCGCAAACAACCACGACGACAACAACCGCTCAAGCGGTGGCGAAAATACGTATAAGAAAAATACATTAAACAACAGATGCATCCAATCGGCATGCAAAAACGCCGAGGTGAAGTAATCCCAATACGTCGGCTGAATGCCCATCATCGGATCGGTATAAAATGCTCCAAACGTCCGCTTGAGTACATCGACATCACTTTGCGTCACAAACGCCCACACAAAAAAACCGACGTGCACAGCGATCATAAGTGCACAAAACGACGCCCCGACAGGATACAATCGTGCATATTCACTCAGCTTTTCCATGCGCAGAAAATGCATTGCAATCCCCTTTCGCGTTGATCGATCGCCCATCCGCCACATGCATAAAACGATGCATGTTCGTCAATCATCCGTAATGATGCCCATCCGTATTTCAATACATCGATCCGTTTCACAAAAACACCTTTTGCTTCCACGGCGCATACAGCCGTCTGGTTCTCTGTTTTCAACAGCGGATGAGGATGAACAGGAGGGTTTGTCCATCGCTTTACAGAGAAGCCCTCGTCAATGTACAATTAAGTATCCACAAAAAAGGAGTTGGAACGCATGCAAACGACAAACGAACGCAGTGGTGTCGCCACCGTAAAAGGAAAGCCCCTCACATTACTCGGTGCAGTACCCCGCATCGGTGACGTCGCCCCTCCATTTACACTCGCAAAGTCGCTGTTTGAGACGGCGACACTCCACGACTTTTCTGGAAAAATCAAACTGATCAGCGTCGTCCCATCGATCGACACCGGCGTTTGCGATGCCCAGACGCGCAAGTGGAACGAATCCGCAGCCGCACTCGGTCCGTCCGTATCCATCATTACCGTATCCGCAGACCTCCCGATGGCACAAGCGCGCTGGTGCGGTGCTGCTGGTATTTCATCGATTACGATGCTCTCCGATTACAAAGACGGTTCGTTTGGCGAAGCGTACGGCGTACGCATCAAAGAGCTGCACTTGCTCATGCGCTCCGTATTTGTCATCGACAAAAACGACCGCATTACGTACACAGAAGTGCTCAGCGAAATGACCGAGCACCCCAACTACGAACACGCACTCAACGCCGTGCGCACCTTGCTCTAAATGACCGATCTTGTTGTCCAACACCGACCCGTCGGTGTTTTTTTTTATGCACCACGCACTAGCCGTCCTTGCGCTCTTGCATTTTGGCGAAGCGCTGCAGCATCGCCCACATTTGCTCACGCGTGACGGTCCCTTTTGGATCCGATCCATCGGTCAACCCTTGCGCCATCGCCCAGGCACGGGCATCGATCGCCCACTGAGGCGTGTTTGTCGTCGTATTCACTCCATACACCTCCTTTAATGCAAGGACGATCGCACGTGCACACTGGTGGCGGTACGCATCGGACTGCAACAGCGCAGCTTCGTCGCGATGGGTCATAAACCCACATTCTACAAGACAAGAAGGCATGCGCGTATGCCGCAATACATACAAATCTCCGCGCTTGACACCGCGATCGCGCCTCTTGGTTACCGCAACCAGATGTTTCTGTACGGCACGCGCCAGCACAAGTGCTTGTCCACCTTCTGGCGCACTGGGGGAGACAAACGTCTCAATCCCCTGTGCATCGTTCCACGTCGTTCCGACAGCATTGGCGTGAATGCTCATATAACACGTCGCTTGTGCCTGATGCGCCATGGCTACGCGCGCCACCAAAGGAACGTCACACGTTGGATCGTCTACCCGCACCGTATCGACATCGAGCATGCTGCACACCGCATCGGCGACGGCAGCATTAAACGCGTACTCGCGCATCGCTCCATCCGGCGTGCGCTTGCCGGGTGTGTCTGGTCCGTGCCCTGCATCAATGGCAATCCTCATCGCGAGCGCACCGCTCCAAGTACAGTGCGGACGATCCCACCCAAAAATCGAGGCAACTTCCATGTAAAAAAAAGCATCACGATCCCTCCCCATCATTCAGGATACCTCTTACTGTATGCACCGTACCCCAAAAAGTGTCACAAAACTTCATCCGCCGCCGTGCGCAACGCCGCGATCGCCTGCCCCCGATGCGCAGCCCCAAATACCGCACTCCCTGCCACGACGACGTGCGCCCCAGCACGAACCGCCTCACCTACCGTATGCACATCGATGCCCCCATCGACTTGTACGAGCCTCTGCACGCCATCGTGCGCATACAGACGATCGACACACGTCCGCGCAGCACGAATTTTGCGCACCGTCGAACGAATCCACGATTGCCCCCCATACCCCGGATTGACCGTCATGACGAGCACGAGGTCGATGTCCGCAACGATCGCAGACAACGACGCAAACGGTGTCGCGGGATTGATCGCCACACCAGGAGACGCACCAAGACTGCGAATGCGTGCCACCGTCCGATGCAAATGCGTGCACGCTTCCGCATGCACCGTAATGCGCTGTGCCCCCGCACGCACCGCATCGGCGACAAACCGATCCGGATCGACGACCATCAAATGCACATCGATCGGCAGTGCACACTCCGCTCGCACCGCTTCGACCATCCCAATGCCAAATGAAATCGGGGGCACAAACTGCCCATCCATCACATCAAGATGCATCCAGTCTGCCCCTCCGCGCACGACATCGCGCACATCTGCGGCAACGTACGCCATCCGCGCAGCCAACACCGACGGTGCCACGATGACCACCCGCTTCTTCCCCCTTTACCACTTCCGCGCAAGCCGCTTCTCCTCGACCATCGCTGCATAGTGCGCATGCCGCGTTGCATCGATGACACCATCTGCGACCGCCTCCCGCACAGCACAGTGGGGCTCATGCACGTGCGTACAATCGCGAAACGCACAACCTACCCGATCAAACTCCGGAAACCCACGCCGTACGTCGTCCATCGACACATCGTCGAGCGACAGCTGCGAAAAACCCGGGGAATCGGCAATCCACCCCCCAGACGCCAAACGATACAGCTGTACGTGCCTCGTCGCATGCCGCCCACGCCCGGTCTTTGTGCTGATCGCATCCGTCTGCGCCCGCGCATCACCTACGAGCGCATTGAGCAACGTAGACTTGCCCACACCCGACGCCCCCGCAAGCACACCAAGACGCCCTTCCAGCGCACGCGCGATAGCCACAACCGAAGACGCATCGCGATAATCGATCGCGTATACACCGACCCCCAGCGGGACATACGTACGAGCGAGCTCCGCGACGAGCGGAACGTGTTCGCATTGCTGCGCATCGACTTTCGTCACGCACAACAGCGGCTGCATGCGCGCTGCCCATACGTGCACAAGCATTTTGTCCAAAATGTACCTTTGGAGCTGCGGATGCGTCGCCGCACAGACGATCAGGCACACATCGACGTTGGCAATGCGCGGGCGGATCAGCTCCCGCTCACGTACGTCCACAGCGACGATGCGCCCTTCACGATCTCCCGTGCACTCAAACGACACGACATCGCCGACGCACGGTTTGATTTTGTCTGAACTTTTTCGCACGCCACACATCCACTGCCCGCTCGCATCCGTCCACACCGAATAAAACCCGTTGACCTCCCGTACGACACGCCCCCGCTCAAGACGCATCCCC
>JAGWXQ010000052.1 GCA_018969805.1 Paenibacillaceae bacterium
CAAATGCGCGACGACTTCCGTATCCGACGTCGTTTGAAAAATCGATCCCTCTGCTTCAAGCTGTGCGCGCAACTGCGGGGCATTGACGATATTGCCATTCGTCGCGATCGCCAAATCGCCCCCGCGATACGCAAACACGAGCGGTTGGGCGTTGGTCAGCGCACTTTCCCCGCTCGTCGCGTAACGCACGTGCGCAATCGCGTGCGTTCCCGTGAGCGATGCCAGCCTCGACTCATCAAACACTTCTTTGACGAGTCCCATCCCTCGATAGTACGTAAAGCGTCCCGCCTGGTCGGAATCGCTGTAATCACGCACACATATTCCTGCACTTTCTTGTCCCCGATGTTGCAAGGCGTGCAGACCATAGTAGCACAAAGACGATGCATTGGACAAGTTCCACACCCCAAAAACACCGCAATGCTCGCGCAGTTTGACCGGAACACCCGCATTGTAGTAGGCGTCTGTCCAAGACGGCATCACCGCTGCATCATGCATGGAATCGCACCTTTCCACGTCGTGCGCAGTGCATCGACCGGTTCTGCGATCAGGCATTCCTCTCCTGCGCCCACGACGAGATCGTTCCCTCCGACCGTACCGAGACAAACGATCGGCACCCCGGCTTCCTGCATATGGCGCATCAGCACCTGTGCATGGACTGGCGTCGTCGATACGACGATGCGCGATTGTGTCTCGCTAAAGAGCCATTCGTCTGGCCGCAGTGCACACGCCGGCATCGTAAGCTTCGCCCCGATATTTCCTGCGATCGCACATTCGGCGAGTGCGACGGCAAGCCCCCCTTCGGATACGTCATGCGCCGAAGCGATCCACCCTGCTTGAATGCACGCGAGCACATGGTCTTGCAGTCGTTTTTCTACTTCCAGATCCAACATCGGGGGCGTTCCCTCCAGCGTTTCATACACGACAGCTTGAAACGCACTTCCACCCCATTCTACATAGGTGTCTCCCAGAAGAAATACGACGTCCTGTTCGTTTTTCCATCCGATCGTCGTCACGTGCTCGAGGTCGTGTACGAGCCCGACCATACCGACGACCGGTGTCGGCAAAATCGCCTTGCCTTCATGTTCGTTGTACAGCGACACGTTGCCCCCGATCACGGGTGTATTGAGCACAGTGCACGCTTGTGCCATTCCGATGACGGCTTGCTGCAGTTGCCAGTACCGATCCGGCTTTTGTGGTGAGCCAAAATTGAGATTGTCCGTCAGCGCAAGCGGTTGGCCACCCGAACAAACGACGTTGCGCGCGGCTTCCGCAACCGCGATGCGCCCACCGATGCACGGATCGAGGTACACGTAACGTCCATTGCCATCGGTACACATCGCCAGTGCCGTATGCGTGTCCGGGATGCGGACGACCGCAGCATCCGATCCTGGAGGCACGATCGTAGACGTGCGCACCATGTAGTCGTATTGCGCGTACACCCACTCCTTGGACGCGATCGTCGGATGTGCAAGCAACGCGTGCAGCACGCACGCATAGTCCGTCACAGGAGGGTACACCGTCGGCTCACGTGTAATATATGCAGGCACTTCTGCAGGTGGTTCGACGATCGGACAGTCATCGACGAGCCCGCGCACAGGCATATGTCCGACGATGTGCCCGTCCATTTTGAGTGTTAAGTACCCTGTATCGGTGACGACACCGACATGGACACAGTCAAGACCATAGTGCGCAAACACGTCCCGCACAGCTTCATCGCGGTCTGGTGTCGTGACAAACAACATGCGCTCTTGCGATTCTGAGAGCATCAGTTCGTACGGGGTCATATGGGGCTCGCGCATCGGCACGCGATCGAGCCATAGTTCCATTCCGTTGCCCGCTTTCGATGCCATTTCTGCACTCGAACACGTCAACCCCGCAGCACCCATATCTTGGATGCCGAGCACGAGCCCCCGCGCAATGACATCCAGACACGCTTCCATGACGAGCTTCTCCATAAACGGATCACCGACTTGCACAGCAGGCCGCATCGATGCTGATTGCTCCGAGAGTTGCTCCGATGCAAACGTCGCGCCCTGAATGCCGTCACGCCCCGTAGGTGGTCCGACGTAATACACCGGATTGCCGACACCACGGGCGATGCCCCGCTGGATGTGCTTGTGCTCAATGAGTCCGACGCACATCGCATTGACGAGCGGATTGCCGGTATACGCTTCATCAAAGGCGACTTCCCCACCGACCGTCGGAATGCCGCATGCGTTTCCATATCCAGCAATGCCCGCGACGACGTGTTCAAACGTATAGCGCACGCGCGCGTCGTTTGGGTTGCCAAAACGCAGCGCGTTGAGCAACGCGATCGGACGCGCACCCATCGAAAAAATATCGCGAATAATGCCTCCTACGCCCGTCGCCGCCCCTTGAAACGGCTCAATCGCTGAAGGATGATTGTGCGACTCAATTTTGAACACAACGGCCCGTCCTCCACCAATATCGACGATGCCCGCACCTTCGCCCGGACCCATCAGTACCCGGCTGCCCGTCGTTGGAAAAAGGCGCAACAACGTTTTTGAATGCTTGTACGAACAATGCTCAGACCACATCACGCTGTATACCCCAATTTCCGTATACGTCGGTTTTCTTCCCAACTGTTGTACGACGAGCGCATACTCTGCATCGGTCATACCCATGCGCGCGTACAGTTTGTGCGTATCGATGTCCTCTGGTGTCGGCTCCGTCGCTATCCGTTCAACCACGATCGCAATTCTCCTCCCTTTACACTGCAGCAAGTGCAACCATGAGACGGACACCGTCCGTTGATCCGAGCCAGCGATCGACCGCACGCTCTGGATGGGGCATCATTCCGAGCACGTTGCCTGCTGCGTTGACGATGCCTGCGATGTTGTCTACCGATCCATTTGGATTGTCTTCATACCGAAAGACGATCTGATGCTGGATGCGGCGCAGCGTCTCTTCGTCACAATAGTAGTTTCCTTCCCCATGGGCAATCGGGATGCGTATGCGTTCTAAGCGATCGTACGCTTTTGTAAATACAGTATCGGTACGCGCGACAACGAGTGTCGTCGGTGCGCACACAAACTTCCGCGACACATTTTTGCGCATCGTTCCGGGCAACAATCCGCATTCAAGCAGTATTTGAAACCCGTTGCAAATGCCAATGATCGGTACACCCCGCTCGGCAGCAGCATGGACTGCTTCGATCACCGGTGAAAACCGTGCGATCGCACCCGCGCGCAAATAATCGCCATACGAAAATCCGCCCGGAAGAACGATGGCATCGTACGCGTCGAGCGAACGCGCCGTATGCCACACGCGGTCGGCGTCCATCGCCGTGCGCAAAGCACGCACACAGTCTTCATCGCAATTGCTCCCTGGAAACGAAACGACCGCCGCACGTTTACGCGTCATGCGCCTCGACCCTCTCTAGTTGAATCGCGTATTGCTCGGTCACGGGATTGGCAAGCAGCGTATCGCACATCTGCGATACACGCTGCATCGCTTCTGCCTCATCGTTTGCGGTACACTGCACACATACGTATGTGCCGACGCGTACCGACGTCACGGAATCAAAATGCAACATATGCAGCGCACGCTGTACTGCTTGCCCTTCTGGATCAAGAACGTTTTGTTTGACACTCACGCGAATGTGCGCCGTCCACAGCATGCATCGTCCCCCCTTTGTCCCCACACACCCATTGGTCCGCCTGCGCATACCGCTCCCGCGTCGCTTCGACGACGTGTTCGGGCAAATGTGGTGGTGTCCCGTCTTCATTCCACGCCGTTTGTGCGATATATGCGCGTACAGGCTCTTTGTCCAGCGAGTCGATGTCCGCCCCGAGGACGTATTGGTCGCTTGGCCATAGCCGCGCGCAATCCGGTGTCAGCACTTCATCGATGAGCATGAGCGCATCCCCAACGATCCCAAACTCAAACTTACAATCTGCAAGAATCAATCCCCGTTGTTCGAGCTCCGCATGCGCATATGCATACAGCGCAATGCCCACGGAGCGCAATTGCTGTGCCCGTTCTGTACCGATGCGTGCACATACGTGTTCAAACGTCACGTCTTCATCGTGTCCCGTATCGTGTTTGATCGCTGGTGTAAACAACGGTTCGGGCAATCGGGCGTTGCATTGCAACCCCTGTGGCAGCGCGATGCCATTGATGCCCCCCGTGCGCACGTATTGTCGCCATCCACCGCCGGTGACGTATCCACGCACGACGCATTCGATCGGGATGCGCTCTGTTTTGTGTACGACCATCGCACGATCGGTTAAGGCATCGCCATCTACGAGCGCATCCCCCAGACGGCGCATATCCGCGTGCACGACATGGTTTTGCACAATGTGCGCAGTGCGGGAAAACCAATACATACTCATGCGGTGCAAATGCCGCCCTTTGTTCGGTATCGCTGGCTGCAACACAACATCGTGCGCCGAAATGCGATCGGTCGCAACGAGGAGCATGTGCGCACCCAAGTCAAACAATTCGCGCACTTTGCCACGGTACAACAGCGGCGCACGGACGTGCGGTTGTGCCGACCACAACGCCTCCATCGACTACTCCTCCTCCGGCCAATGCAACCGGGAAAACAGCGCCTCCACGTGCTGCGTATGCCATCGCGGATCGAAACATTGTTGTAATTGCTCTTGTGAGAGCACGTTCCCTACGACAGGGCTGACGATGTCAAAAAAAGACGTCTGCTGCTCCCACGCCTGCATCGCCAAAGGCTGTACCGTATCGTACGCTTCCTCACGCGACATGCCGGCATCGATCAACGCCGTAAGGACACGGCCAGAAAACGGCAAGCCAAACGAGCGGTCGATGTTGCGGCGCATATGCTCCGGATACACGCGCAGATGCGCGATAATGTGCGTAAACCGATGCAACATATAATCAAGCAAGATCGCCGCATCCGGCAAAATAATGCGCTCCACCGATGAATGACTAATGTCCCGCTCGTGCCACAGCGGTACGTTTTCGTATGCGCTGACCACATATCCACGCAACACCCGCGCAAGTCCAGAAATGTTTTCGCAGCCGATCGGATTGCGTTTGTGGGGCATTGCTGAAGAGCCTTTTTGCCCTTCTGCAAACGGTTCTTCGACTTCGCGGCATTCGGATTTTTGCAGTGCACGAATTTCGGTGGCAAACTTATCGAGCGACGTCCCGATCAACGCGAGTGCTGCCACGTACGCAGCGTGCCGATCGCGCTGCAGCGTCTGCGTCGAAAGGGGTGCCGGCTGCAAGCCAAGCTGTGCGCACACGTCCGCTTCAATGCGCGGATCGACGTTGGCATACGTGCCAACTGCACCCGATATTTTCCCAAATTCCACATCGGATGCTGCGCTTCGAAATCGCTGCACACCGCGCATCACTTCTTCGTGCCATAGTGCGAGCTTCAGTCCAAACGTCGTCGGTTCCGCATGCACCCCGTGCGTCCGACCCATCATGACCGTGTGCATGTGTGTACGTGCTTGTTTGCGCAAGACGCGCGCGAGACCGATCAAACCTTCTTCGAGCAGTGCATTTGCACGTTTGAGCAAACAACCAAGTGCAGTATCGACAACATCTGTAGACGTCATCCCGTAATGCACCCATTTGCGTTCCGGTCCGACCGTTTCGGACACTGCGCGCGTAAACGCGATCACATCATGGCGTGTCGTGCGCTCGAGTTCTTCAATGCGCGCGATGTCATACGATGCGTGTGCACGCAACAACGCAACATCTTCTTGTGGAATGACCCCGATCCGGCTCCACGCCGCACACGCTGCAAGCTCAACTTCAAGCCATGCGTCGTACTTACTCTGATCCGTCCAAATATGCGCCATCTCTGGGCGCGCGTACCGCTGAATCATTGTCTCCCGCCTATTCGTTCCAAATTTGTACGTCCTGAATCCATTGTTCTGCCTGACACACACTTTCGCACAATATGTTGATATGTCCCATTTTTCTTCCTCTCCGAACACCGACTTTGTCATAATTGTGTATTTTTATGATAACTTCATCGCGTTCCAATTGTTTGGTGATGAGCGCTTCGCGCACACATTCAACATGTTGCCCGAGCACGTTGACCATCACGACCGGTGACCACAGTTTTATGTGTTGCAGTGGCAAACCACAAATTGCGCGGATGTGCTGTTCAAATTGGGACACGGTGCACGCATCCATGGAGAAGTGTCCACTATTGTGGGGTCTTGGTGCAAGTTCATTGACATAGATCGTGTCGTCTTTGTCCACAAACATTTCTACCGTGAGCAAACCAACGGCATTCAATTGATGCGCAATGTTGACTGCAAGAATTGTTGCCTCGCTCTGCACCCTGTCACACCGTCCATGATCGCATGCGACTGTGGACGTATGCAATATTCCATTGCGGTGCACGTTGACCGACGGCGGAAACGCCACATAATACGTATCTTTTGTTCTTGCGACGACGACGGACAATTCGTATGCAAAATCAATCCATTTTTCGACAATGAACGTATGTGGCGTCTCTTTAATTGCATTCAAAACAGAACGCACATCGTCTTCACTTTGTATCCGATGCTGCAACAGTCCGTCGTACCCACCTGAGAGCGATTTTACGATACATCGGCCAAATTGTTTGTACGCATCCCACAAATCACTGTGCTTTTTCATCAATACATACGGAACGATCGGAACGTCGCTCTCTTTAAGCAACTCTTTTTCTCGTTTCCGGTTTTTTGTCGCATAGATCAATTGGGTCCCTTGGGGGAGCGCAATGTTGTCTTCAAGCATTTCCAACGTCCGATCCTCGACGTGTTCAAATTCGAACGTTGCGATATGCACCCGTTCCGACAGCGTACAAATCGCCTTGAGGTCATCAAACGGGGCAACAATGTGCTCATCGCATACTGCCGATGCGGCTGCGTGGGGGTTTGGATCGAGCAACACAAACTTGTAGCCCAAATTTCTCCCCGCAAGTGCCATCATGCGCCCCAGCTGTCCCCCGCCGATTAATCCAATCGTTGCACCTGGCTTTACGACAAAATGCATCAGTTCCACCGCCCCTCGATTATAACTGCGTGCGCTCCACTTCAGTACGCATGCGCTCCATGTGCGACTGTACTTTTTGGGCAACGTCTTCATGCCCTACTCCGATGATGCGCGCGGCGAGCACGGCGGCATTTTTTGCCCCAGCTTCACCGATGGCGACCGTCGCGACAGGCACTCCTGCTGGCATTTGTACGATGGACAGAAGTGCATCGATGCCGTGCATCGCAGACGATCGAATCGGTACCCCGATGACCGGAAGTGGCGTAAGCGCTGCGATCATCCCCGGCAAATGCGCGGCTCCCCCTGCTCCGGCAATGACGATGCGCACACCGCGCGACACCGCCGTCTTCGCATACGTCACGAGCATGTCCGGCGTACGGTGCGCCGACACGACACGACACTCATGCGCCAAACCAAATTCGTCCAACATCGCCGACGTATGGCGCATCGTCTCCCAATCCGAACGACTGCCCATCACGACACCGATCATTCGTCATCGTCCTCTCCAGTTTTGACACAGTACATTGATCGTTGCATAATTGCATTTTGAAGAAAAGTACTGTACAATGTGCAAATATACAGTAATATCGCGAAGAAATTGCATCACTTAGGCAATGAACTCGCGATATTGCATATTTTTTCTGCGTTTTTCTTACAACAGTGCCCAAAAAGCCCAAAACGCAGCGCTGGCTTGCACACCCATCCTATAGAGGAAATGAGGGCTCAATGTGGCATTTCACCTTTCATGGGACCACAGCGACCGCCACGATATCGATCGAAGACATGCGGAGGAATACGAACCATTCGGGCAACGATCCGAAGAAGACATTCGCACATGCATTTACGCTATCGCCGTCGCCCTATTTTCCACGTGTCCGTATGCCCGTACCATTTGTGCCCAACGCCACGATGCCCCGATCGCATGTACGCACCCCGCGATCGTCTGTAACAAACTGTGCGCAGAAGATTGCTGCTTCGTATCGACATCGGTCTGCTTGTCCTGTGGGCATTTTCGTGCCTATCGCCATGCCCCACCGAGCAATGACGGTCATTCCCACTCGATCGTCGATGGAGGCTTCGACGTGATGTCATAGACGACACGATTGACGTCGCCGACTTCATTGACGATGCGCCGCGACACCGACTGTAAGACGTCATACGGCAATCGCGCCCAGTCGGCGGTCATCCCATCGACCGACGTGACCGCACGCACACCGACGGTGTATGCGTACGTCCTCCGATCACCCATCACACCAACGCTGCGCATATTGGTCAGCGTCGTAAAATACTGCCATACTTCCCGATCCAGCTGCGCGCGCACGAGCTCTTCGTGCAATATCGCATCGGACGCGCGTACGATGCGCAGCTTTTCTTCCGTCACTGCTCCGATGATGCGAATCGCAAGTCCCGGTCCTGGAAACGGCTGCCGCCACACGAGTGCATCCGGCAATCCGAGCGCCTCCCCGACGCGGCGC
>JAGWXQ010000053.1 GCA_018969805.1 Paenibacillaceae bacterium
ATCACTTCTTCAAACTGGACTGATACATGGAGTACTGTCGGTGTCAGTACGAACGTCATTGAGGCGAGCTGGCAAGCGATCGTGGACAGCATACGGTATGCACTCATTGATCAGACCCCCATCGTACACACGCCAAGCGCACACATCCCGCGCGGATTAAGCCATCACTAAACCGCTCCAATGCGCGAACGTTCGGTGCCCTTGGTTTCGATGCGGTTTCCGCACGACACCAAGGGCACCCATTCGTCTGCTGTGCACAAACGATCGTCGTCGTATGACGATACATACACCGCATTCCTGACCGATACACCGCGCAGTCACTGTGTCTTACTCTTTTGTTTTTCGCGGAATTTTCTTAGCGCGAAAACGAATAGGCTCAAACAATTCCAAAATATCGACTCCGTAATAATTCGCAAACAATTTTGCGCGTTCAAAATCGACGGTGCGATGTCCCATTTCGATTTGGTGCACGTATCCTGGTGCAATACCGATGTTTTTGCTCATCGTCTCTAAGGTCACTTTTTCTTGCTCCCTGAGCATGCGTAATGTTGACTCCATACACGATCCCCCTTTCTGTGTATGTACCTTTGCGCGCATATTTCGCGTTACGCAAAGCACACCCTTGATTATAGTGCATCGGCTGCCGATGTTCAATGCGAGTTGCGTAGTGCACGATGAACCCCTCGCATTTTTCGCATTATGCAAACTATAATTTAAGCAGGAGTGTGAGAATATGAACGGTTTTGGAACAATGCTCCGCCGCTTACGCAAAGCGCGGCGCATGACGATGAAGCAGCTCGGTGCGCAACTCAACTTAGCAGAATCGACCATATCTGGATACGAAAACAACACCCGTCTTCCCGATGTAGATAAAATTGTCCACATCGCCGCGCTTTTTGGTGTGTCTGTGGACGTATTGCTGGGCACCATGCCCGGGACGGCTGCACCTAATGCGATGGTACACGCACACGATGCTGCGCCCCATTTTCCATCGAGCCCTTCTCCAATGTGGCTCAGTTCACCGACACCGCCAATCGCACTGACGTTGCCAGATGGACGGGCGATGCCACTGAATGAGGACGAAGTCATCCACTTGCTCGATTGTTTGATTGCATATCGCGCGCATACAAATCGCCTGGATGCGTTTTTTGATTGATGCGCACTACACCGCGATGCGTTTTGCTCTAAGGAACACCCGCTCCCAATATGGTGTGTTGATTTTTCGAATTTGCACACCATTTTTCGGAGATCGATTCGCATCGATCATTTGCATATTGCCCACGTAGATGCCGACGTGCCCGATGATGTTGTTGGACTTAAATCGACCTGGTACGTAAAAAAACAGCAAGTCGCCTTTTTGCAGCTGTTTGCGGCTGATCGTCACTCCGGTCGTCGCTTGATCCCGTGCAGTGCGCGGAAGGGGCACTCCAAAAAGAGAAAATACGTGCCTCGTAAACGAAGAACAGTCAAACCGCTTGGAGACGCTGTACGGCTGCGCACCAAATAAATACGGAACACCCAAGTAACTGCTCGCTTTTGCCAACAACGCCTCCATATCAATGTCGCGCAACGTCGCTGTCCCTTGTGTCGCAGTCGGTTGGTCGTGTTGCCCTGCAAACACTGCCGATGCATCTTCTTCAAAATGAAAAGAGTCGTCAAGAGGCGTGTCTTTTTGTACATTTCCATCCGAAGGCACGATGCGTATTCCTGTTGGATCGATTTCATACACCATCTCTTCTTGAAACACGTCCAGCAACGTGCTTAAAGGAACGTGCAAATGTCCCCCAATCGTTTGTGGCGCATCGGTCAACACGACGTTCCCCCCTGCTTTTTCGGCAAGGCGCGATCCGCTTTTGATGCGCAATACGACGTCTGTATCGCCGACTTGAAGCACACCGGTGTCTGGATCAAATGCGACGTTGGTGTAACCCATCTTTTTGGCAACAACGTCCAACGGTACTGTTTTGTGTCCATCGTGCTCGGTAAACGGAACAACGACCGATTGGGCGCGATGCAGTTTTGTCGCCTGCGCCTTCATCTGCGCATCCGGCGTTGTTTTTTGTGCAACCAACGGCTGACATCCTGTCACTACCGTTCCAACTACGAGCACAAGCGCGCAAACGCGACGCATACGATCCCCCCGCATTCTGTATGAGCAGTGGCAACGAACCCAATCGTCCATGACACATCCACACACTGTCCTCCAGTACGCGCCGATGATCGTTTTGGACGGGTAAGAAGCCCTGCACATAGCATGCGCTACAAAAGCGCGCGAATGCTGGCACATCATGGTACCGCGGAAGAACCTATAGGGAAAAGACCGGATTGCTGCGCCATCCATTGCGCATAACAACCGTACCCATTTTTCGGATTATTGACAAATACGTGGGTGAGTGCACCGATCAGTTTGTTGTTTTGCACAATTGGAGATCCACTCATTCCTTGCACGATGCCTCCGGTTCGTGCAAGCAACCGCGCGTCTTCGATGTGCACGACAAACCCTTTTTGCGCAGGGCTCGTCTGATGCTCTACGTGCACAATGCGCACGTCAAAACGCTCGATCGTTTGTCCATCGACGACGGTATACATATGCGCCGCACCTTCACGGACGTCGCCGATACGGGCAATCTCGATGGGCGTGCCTGCAATCGGTGCCGTATTGTCCATTGTGCCATAAATGCCAAACTCTGTGTTTCCTTTTACTGTGCCCAAAATATGCCCATCGTCAATCAACACCGCCCGTTTTTCACCTGGAACACCGTCGTGGCTTTTGGCAATCGATGTCACCATTGACCGCACGATCGTCCCCGTTTGCATGACGATCGGTGCTTGCGTGTCTGGTTGCGTCACTTTGTGTCCGAGCGCACCAAACACGCCTGCCTGTGGCGCAACGTACGTCAGCGTTCCAATGCCCGCAATGCCTTCACGCAGCCGCACCCCAAGACGATAACGCCCCATTTGGGCATCCATCTTCGGTACGACCGACACGATGCGGCGTGTCCCATTGCGTACGACCGTCACCGCCAGCGACCGATTGTGCGGTTGCCATTGGTGTACACTCCGCGCGACATCTGCAATATGGTGAATCGCATCATCTCCTATGCGCACGATGCGATCGCCATAACGCAATTCGGTGTGCTCTGTCGCCACGACGATCACGCCATCTGTGGCAATGCGTATTCCGATCGTCTGTCCACTTGGAATCACCCGCAGCGTACCAGACGTTGCCTGCGCACCGATCGGAGTAAGCATCCATACCGTCAGCACCAAAACGGCCATTCGCACGCGACGACCGACCAAACCCTACACCCCCTCCATCGCACTTGCGTACATTGCACCTACGCATGCACTAGCGTAACCGCGAAAGGGGTGTCGTACCCGCACCACATCATCCCTTGTTGCCACAAACGATCGCTACGGTTGTGCAGTGGGGTTGTGTTTGCGCACCAATTGGGCTTTTTCTTCTTTTGCCAACGCAATTAGGGTCTGAGCATGGTCGCGCGCACTGTCTGTAAGCGCACGCCCTCCGATCATACGGGCAATTTCATTGTGGCGTTCGTGTTCATCCAGTACACGCACTGTCGCAGTCGTGCGCCCGTCGCGTTGTTGTTTCACAATTTCAAAGTGCACATCGGCCATGCAGGCAAGCTGTGGCAAATGCGTAATCGCAAACACTTGTGCCCCACACGCTACGACAGCAAGTTTTTGCGCAATCGCATGCGCCGCACGCCCGCTCATGCCCGCATCGACTTCATCGAATACAAACGCAACAATCGGATCTGCCTGCGCAAGCACACATTGCAGTGCCAGCATGATGCGCGCACACTCCCCACCTGAAGCAATTTTTGCGAGCGGCTTGAGTGGCTCCCCCACATTGGGCGATATCAAAAACGCGACACGGTCACACCCATCACTGCCATACGCATCTTCCGATGCGATGTCCACGACAAATTGCGTTCGCTCCATGTGCACATGCGCACATTCATTTTGCACATCCTGGGCAAACGCATGCGCACACTGCCGGCGCGCTTCAGACAACACACGTGCCGCCACGCACAATGCCGCACGCGCGTCACCGTATGCACGGGTGCATCGTTCCAACATCTCATCGTACTGCGAAGCTTGTTCGATGCGATCTGAAATCGTTTTTTCATACTCCAAAACGCGTTCAATCGTACCCCCAAATGTGCGTTTGAGTGCATTGATGCGCTGGAGGCGCTCGTTGATTTCTTCCAGTGCATCCGATCCGCCTTCTAAACGATCGCGCACCATGCGCAACGCGCGGGCAACGTCTTCGAGCTGATACACCGCCGTGCTCATCGCATCAACCAAAGGCGCATACGTTTGTTCATCGATTGGGAGCACTTCAGATAACGCACGCATTGCGCGATGCACCAATCCCAGGGCATTGTATTGCGCATTGTCTGACAACAGATCGACACATCGCGCGAGCGTGTGCAGCTGTTTTTCTGCGGTCACAAGCGTGCGTTTCGTACGTTCCAATTGTTCATCTTCACCGATGTACGGGGCGACTTCGGCAATGCGTGCGGCGTGCTGCACGTCAAGATCCCGCTGCGCAGCGTGTGCCTCCCCGCGCAACCGCACGTCGTGCAGCGCCTGTGCGGCGAGACGTTCTTGTTCGTACGCGGCCACATACGCCGTCCGCGCATCGGTGATCGTTTGTCCCCCATATGCGTCCAGCCACTGCAGCTGTTTTTGAGGGCGCATCAGCTGTTGATGATCGTTTTGTCCATGAATCGTGACGAGCGTCTCACACACGGCTTTGAGCGTTGCCTGCGTGACCAGCTGTCCGTTGATGCGCGCCGTACTTTTTCCCGTCGCCATCACATCACGCCGTACGATGATGTGTTCATCGCCGTCGATGCCTTGCGCGTGCAACACGCGATGCGCAGGATGCGTTTGGGGGACGACAAACAACGCCTCCACCGTCGCCCGCTCCGCACCGTGACGGACGAGTTCGCCGGAAGCCCGTCCACCGACAACCCACTGCAACGCCTCAATAACGATCGATTTTCCGGCTCCAGTTTCTCCGGTGAACATATTGAGCCCTTCGCCAAATACGAGATGGACGTGCTCGATAATCGCTACGTGACGGATGGTGAGTTCGCAGAGCACGCACTTCACTCCTTCTCCATGCACCTATTCAACTGCGCGTGCGCCTCCGACACGACGCGCTGCACCTCCTGCCCAACCCAACGCTGCGCCCACACAAAACTGTGTGTCGTTTTTGTCGCATGCACGATAAATTCGATGTTTCCTTTTGCTCCAGTAATCGGAGAATGCGTCAGTGCCCGTACCCCAAGATGTACGCGCGCCATCGCCGCAATAACGATGCGCAATACCGTCCGATGCACGCGCGCATCGCTGACGATGCCCCGTGCGCCAACATCGGCTGGAAGTGCTTCAAATTGGGGCTTAATAAGCCCAATAAACGCACCATCATCGGGCAGCAGCTGTGCGATGCGCGCAATGAGCAGACGCAATGAAATAAACGACACATCTGCCACAATGAGCGTGGGCGGCCGTGCGGAAAACCCATCCAAATCACAGCGCAGAAAGTGGGTTTTTTCCATAACACAAACGCGCGCATCCGTGCGCAACGACCACGCAAGCTGATTGTGTCCGACGTCCAGCGCATACACATACTGCGCCCCGTGCGCAAGCACACAATCCGTAAATCCCCCCGTCGATGCGCCGATATCAAGCACGACACGATCCGTACAATCGACTCCAAACGTATGCAACGCATGCTCCAGCTTAAGACCGCCACGACCGACGTACCGCAGCGTTGCCCCTTTCACCGTCACGGGGGCATCGCTCAGGACACGCATCCCGGGTTTGTCCACTTGCTGACAACCAATGTACACTGCACCCGCCATAATGAGCGCACGCGCTTTCTCGCGCGACGGTGCGAGCCCTTGCTCGACGAGCAAAACGTCTATGCGTTGTTTTTGGGTCATCACGAAATGCGCTCCGCCATCGGGACGACGCTCCGCACAGCAGCGATCAGTCCATCGACAGTCAATCCCACTTCTGCACGCTGTTGCTCGATCGTCGCGTGCTCGATAAACACATCAGGAATGCCCATCGTATGCACACGAACCGCCTGCGCATGCTGCGCACACCACTCCAGTACTGCCGATCCAAAGCCCCCCAGCACAGCACCTTCTTCCATCGTAATGATCGGAAGTGCTTCATGCGCCATGTCCTCAAGCATGTGCTCATCAAGCGGCTTAATAAACCGTGCATTGACGACACGCACAACAATGCCCTGCGCGCGCAGCATGCGTGCAGCTTGTACTGCAATCGCCACCATCGGTCCGACTGCCAGCACGACAACGTCCGTTCCCTCTTCAATAATCGTCCAGCTCCCAATGGGCAACAGCTGCATCGGCGCGTACACGTCCACACCCGTCGTGACATTGCGCGGATACCGCACAGCAACCGGACCATTGATGCCATACAGTGCAGTGTACAACATATGCCGCAACTCTTGCTCATCCATGGGCATCATGACGACCATGTTTGGTACATGCCGTAAATACGCGATGTCATATACCCCATGGTGCGTTTCTCCATCGGGGCCGACAAACCCTGCACGATCGATCGCAAAGACGACGTGCGCATGCTGTCGTGCAATATCGTGTACGACTTGATCGTACGCGCGCTGCAAAAATGTCGAATATACAGCGAAAATAGGCAACAATCCATCAAGTGCCAATGCAGCACACAGCGTCGCTGCATGCTGTTCGGCAATACCGACATCTGCCATCCGATCTGGAAAGCGTTTGGCAAACGGGATCAGCCCCGAACCGCCGGGCATCGCCGGCGTGACCGCCACGATGCGCGCATCGCGCTCCGCAAGCTCGATCAGCGCCTGCCCAAACACCTCCGTAAACATCGGTGGCCCTTTTTTCACTTCTCCAGATTCGATTTTGTACGCGCCCAATCCATGCCACTTGTGCGCATCCGCTTCGGCCGGCGCATACCCTTTTCCTTTCGTCGTCACGACGTGTACGAGCACAGGCCCACGAATGCGTTTCACGTTTTCCAGCGTATTCATCAATGTCGCTACGTCATGTCCATCGATCGGGCCGATGTACGTAAATCCCAGCTCCTCAAACAACACTCCTGGAACAAAAAAATATTTCATACTGTCTTTGAGTTTGGTCGCCACAGACACGACCAACTCCCCGACAACAGGCATGCGACGCATCATTGAAAAGAAACGACTTTTGGAACGCACATACTTTTGGTTGCTCCGCAATTTTCCCAAATAATGATGCAACGCTCCAACGTTTGGAGCGATTGACATTTCGTTGTCATTGAGTATGACGATCATGTCTTTTTTTTGATCCCCGATATGATTGAGCGCTTCAAACGCCATCCCCCCGCTTAACGCGCCGTCCCCAACGACAGCTACGATGCGGTGCGTTTGCCCCTTTGCATCGCGTGCCATCGCAAGACCCATCGCTGCCGAAAGCGCCGTGGAACTATGTCCCGCCTCCCACACATCATGCTCCGACTCACTGCGCTTCACAAACCCACACAGTCCCCCACGTTGGCGCAGCGTATGAAATCGATCCATTCTCCCGGTCAGTAATTTGTGGACATACGCTTGATGCCCGACATCGAATACAAACCGATCGATCGGGCTATCATAAACAACGTGCAAAGCAATCGTCAGCTCGACGACACCGAGATTCGGAGCGAGATGCCCACCCGTCTGTGCCAGCGACGCAATCAAAAATGCGCGCACTTCTGTCGCTAAGGCGATGAGCTCCGCTTTGGTCAGCGATTTGAGATCAGTCGGGTGTCGTAGTTGATCGAGATGCACGCTTCGTACCCCTCTTTCCGTGTGCTCGCTTTCGGTGCCAAATACGGATGCCCAATCGCCGTTCGAGCACATAAAAAAATTTCCCCATCCACAACACGATCGGCACTGCATGCGAAATGGCAAGCGACTTTCCGATCGCTTTGCCCCCGACCATCAATGCCGAAACGATGCCCGAAAATGCGACCGTCATCGCTGTAGCAAGTGGGGACTGGTCTTGCATCGTACGATCCAGCAGCTGTACGATCACCATCGTCGAAGCAGCACCCCCGATAATGCCACAAATGTCACCAATGACATCGTTGCAAAAATTGGAGAACCGATCTGCGTGCCGCACGATCGCAATCGCTTGCCGAGAACCCCGCACACGCTCCGCTGCCATCGCATGAAACGGCTCTTCCGAAGCCGATGCCGATGCGAGCCCCATCATATCAAAAACGATACCGATCAAAATAATCGCAAGCACGACAAACATCCCTACGGTGATGGTC
>JAGWXQ010000054.1 GCA_018969805.1 Paenibacillaceae bacterium
TCCCTTCATATGCTGCCCCGAAAGCAGCTGTTGCTTGAGCATCGCATGCAACTGCTTTTCACTCAGCTCTTTCCGCGCGACTTCCGTCTGTTCGGTCATGACGGTCGCTTGCTCAGACTGCGCTGCGATCGGCTGCAGCACTTGCTTAATTCCTGCGATATTTACTCCTTTTTCGATCAATGCTTTCACTTCCAACAAACGCTCCACATCGTTGAATGAAAACAACCGCTGATTGCCTGACGTGCGCGCGGGCCGAATAAGCTCGTGCTGCTCGTAGTACCGCACTTGTCTCGCGGTCAAATCGGTGAGCTTCATGACAATACCGATAGGGAACAACGCCATATTGCGTCGAATGTCGTCCGTCACGCGCGCGTCACCTACCCTCACAGTCCCTCATACGTCTATGATAGCCAATCGGAAAATCCTTTGTCAACTTTACGTGATGTCGGTGTCACGGATGTCATTTCCCGCGACTTCGTTTGTTGTCGTTCTCTGGGGGGTCTTGACACGAATCCGTATTTCAAACCATCGATCCGTTTCACAAAAACGCCTTTTGTGATCCAGCGCATACACGTTGACCTGTTCCGATGATCCATTTCTTCTGCGCGCACGACCGCGCCCATCTTGTATGAACGCATGCACGTTTTGCGTTCACAATTTCTTTGGTCATGCGGCGTATGATCCCTCGTCATTGCAGCAACTTTTATTTACATAATTTCCTTCATTAAAAAAATAATCCATTGCACTTTTTTTGTGTATTTGTCAGATTGTATTTATTTATGTGCCCTCTTTTGCGATCGCTCGGTTCATTCTGTATTTCTTTTTCGTTTCCATCACCTCTCTTGCATGATCGCGACCACAATTCTATCTCATGCATCAGGATTCGTATCATGAGCGGGTGCGTATCGTGCTTCATGTGCGCATCCAACGCTCCATTTGGGTGCATCACGTGTTCGACCATAAATCGACTTGCCCCACGATACGTCGTTCACCCTATTTTTTGTTCCCAACGGCAACCGTTGTGCCATCGCAGATCCGCTGCATTACCTGATGTTCCGGAGTCCCACTGCACACTCCTCGTGTCCGAGCCGGGCAGCTGCCCGCAGCATTGCAGTTGCGACGTGCCCCGCACTCAATCCCCCTTGCACAAACGCAGTATACGGTGGACGCAGAGGTGCATCTGCCGACAATTCGCTGCTCGCTCCCTGGACAAACGTCCCTCCTGCCATAATAATGTCGCACGCATATCCGGGCATCGGTCCGGGTGTCGGGCAGACGTGCGCATCGATCGGGGACGATTGCTGTATCGTTTGCACAAACGTGCACAATTGTTTTTCATTGTCAAACGCAATCGTCTGTACACTATCCGCACGCATCTGGTCCCATAGCGGATCGACATCGTATCCCAGATGCGCAAACAACGCCGCCGCAAAGACGGCCCCTTCCATCGCTTGTGCCACACTGTGCGGTGCCATCCACAGTCCTTGAAAAAAAGCCCGATAGCCGCTGTCGTATGCTCCGATCGCACCCGCTACCCCTGGTGCATACAACCGTTCGGCGATGCGTCCGATGAGCTCCGCCTTTCCGACGACGTACCCACCGGTAGGCGCGATGCCTCCCCCCGCGTTTTTGATGAGCGATCCAGCACACACGTCGGCACCGACGTGTGTCGGTTCCACGTCCTCTACCCATTCCCCATAGCAATTGTCCACAAACACCGATGCCAAAGGTGCATGCGCACGCACACACTGGACGAGTGCGTCAATCGAGGCGATCGACACCGCTGGACGCCGCGCATATCCGCGCGCGCGCTGCACAGCGACGACACCGACGCGCCCCGAGAGCGCACGCTGCACCGCATCGAAATCGACCGACCCGTCCGATGCCAAAGGAACGATGCGCGTCTGTACACCCCACGCTTGCAAACTGCCCGGCCCGCTGCCGAGTACCGGAAGCAGTGTATCATACGGCGTCCCTGTAGCAAAAACGAGCGTATCGCCTGGACGCAGCATCCCAAACAACGCCACTGCAATCGCATGCGTCCCAGAGGCGATATGCGGCCGCACGAGTGCCGCTTCCGCGCCAAACACTGTGGCGTACACCCGCTCAAGCGTCTCGCGCCCGACATCGCCGTAGCCGTAGCCCGTCGATCCGTGCATATGCCACGACGACACGCGATGCGCGTGAAACGCCTGCAGCGCGCGCTCTTGCAGCCGCCACTCGCGTGCACGGATGTCCGCGCACACTGGCGCAATGCGTTGTGCGATGATCGTCCGAACATCGTTTATGATGGTTTCCATATGCATGCTCCTGTAAGGTACTCCTCCTACAATACATCGATCCGTTTTGCAAAACTGCCTTTAGCTTCCGCGGCATATAGTCCCCTAGCTATTTGTTTTCATCAGGGGATTCATATGAATAACGTCTGGTTGCAGTGCTTTGTTGAGCATTTGGGCAATGATGCTTCCCATATCCTCGATAAACTGATCGACTTCTTTCGGTGTCACGACGAGATCGTCGCCTGTAGGCTCCAAAATTTCTCGTGCCAGCGTACGGCGCTGTTCTGACGAAAGTGACGACAAAATTCCGAGCACGTCTTTGGACACGTCCGTGCGTGCGCGCACGATGCGTTCGATCGCATCCAACGTATCTTGTACGATCGTCGATGCATACACGACCGTCGGAACCCCGATGACAAACACTGGCACGCCGAGCACCGCCCGCGTAATCGGCTTTCGATGGTTTCCGACACCCGAGCCCGGGGACAGCCCCGCATCCGAAAACTGGATCGTCGTATACACGCGCGAGAGCGAACGCGATGCCAGCGCATCGACGAGAACGACTGCGCGTGGCCGCGTGTGCTCCACGATGCTTTGTACGACTTCGCTCGTCTCCATCCCCGTGATGCCGAGTACACCCGGTGCACAAGCACTGACGATACGATACCCGCTCCACGACGGCTCGACACGCCCCCAATGCCGTGTGACGACGATGTCGTCAACGACGCGTGGCCCAAGCGCATCCGGCGTGACGTGGCGGTTGCCTAGGCCGACGACGAGTACCGCATCGTCGTTTTGCACCCGATGCTGTGAAAACAACGATTGCAACGTTTTCGTCCCGTGGTCAATGATGCGCGCTGGAAACTCCGATGGTGTGTGGCGATATTCCGGCACATCGATCGTAACATACGTCCCCTGCGGGATGCCCGTTTCCCGTTCCTGCTGCTCCGCAATGTGCATCGTCGTTACCGTTATGCGCTGATCGTCTGACTGTTGCACGCCACGCGTCTGCCCTTGTGCCTTATTGCGCTCCAGAGCCAAGTCTGTTCGCATATGCCCCACCTCCGCCCATCATTGTCGCCGTCTGCGCGTACGCACATACGCCGTGCATGTGTGGGATGGCGTTGCAAATCGGAGACGAATGCGCTACAATAAGTCGATGCAACCGATGAGGGGGTGAATCTCAGTGCCAAATATTCAATCCGCGATCAAGCGCGCAAAGCAAAGTGAAAAGCGTCGTCTGCGCAACGCGTCGGTTCGATCGGCATTGCGTACCGCAGTGAAGACGTCCGAGCGCGCGAGTGCAGCGGCAAATGACACGCACGTGATCGCGTCTGCGTATGTGCTTGCCCAAAAGAAGCTGGATCAATGTGCACGCAAAGGCATCATTCATCGCAATGCCGCCGCGCGCAAAGCGTCGCGCCTCGCACGCAAACGCAACGCCGCACGCATCCAGCAACCGAGCTAACGTACAGGGCAGCGATCGACTGCCTTGTTTTTTTTACCAATCAAAGGCGTTGCTGTGCACTGCAAGCACAAACTGTTCCAAGGCGATCTTCGGTGAGACGGTCCCGGTTTTCATTTCACCATCCAATGCAGCCAATCGGTACATCATCTGCGTCAGTTGGTGCTTCGTATACGATTGCGCTTGGGTTTTGAGCTTGCGCAACACAAACGGCGCGACCGCAACATGCTGTGGTGCTTCTGTACACGCGATCAGCTGGCGATACGCCCGCGCCAGCAAAAATACAAGCTTAATAGGGTCTTCTTTTTGCGCATACAAGTCCCGCACGATGCGCAGCGCATCACCAGCCCGTCGCTCAATGACCGCATCCACGTACGCAAACACGATTTCATCCCGCGACGGCACGACGACCGCGTCAATTGCAGCGCAATCGATCGCCTGCCCTTCTCCTACATACAAGACGAGCTTTTCGATTTCCTGAAGCAGCATCGCGATGGACGTGCCCACACGTGCCACGAGCAACCGCGCCGCTTGTTCCTCAATTTGCTGTACGTTGCGCATGACCCAGGAGACGCATTCCTTTTCTTGCAGCGATGCAAAATGGTGTTCCACAGCGTGTGTGCGCGTCGTTTTTACGATCGCTTTGCGTTCGTCGAGCTTGGGCACTGCGGCGTATACGATGAGCACGACGTCCGGTGTCGGGGACGCGATGTATGCCCCATACGCAGCGATGTCCGCGTCCGTGGTCTTGCTTTTTCCCGCAGCCAAAAACAGCGCATTTTTGAACACGACGAGCCTGCGCTGGGCAAAAAAAGACGTGTACCGTAGTGCGTCGATCGCTCCCCCAAGCGGGACGTCCTGCACGTCAACGACGTCGACCGACGCACCTGCCTCAGAGCACCATTGCTGCACATACGCTTTGATCCATTGGTCACACAGCTCAGTCTCCGCACCGTATACGAGATGCAGCCATCCGTCTGTTTTTTTCCGCGCCATACGCCCACCCGTCTTTACAATTCCGTTTTTGGTCCGTGCAACGTATCGACCAATTTCCACGAACCGTTTGCTTGCTTTGCTAGCGTGTGCACTGACCGCACGCGAACGTCGGCAAACGACGGGCCGCTGATTTTGCGCATCGTCTGTACCGTATACACGTACAGCTGTTCATTCGATTGGCCGACAATGCGCACATCTTCCAGCTCATGAATCAGATCGTACGTATCCAATAAATTGCGCATCGCATCGATCATCGCTTCTCGAAACGGTGCTTGCTCATCGATCTTTTTTTCCAATTCGTCCAACCGTTTTTTGTTTGTCGCCAGTACGATCCCGCGCATCATCGCCGATACTTGTGCCACAAGCGACTCCGGCACAGCAACGGCAGCAGGCCATTCCGGATCTGTGCGCAGCCATCGCGTCTGCTGCGGTGCCGCATCAAAGATCTGCCAGCCAAACTGTGGATGTTTGCGCAAGGTGACGACGACTTCGGATTCATGATCGACGAAAAACGCCCCACCCCGCCACGTATGCTGCTCGCGTACGCGCACCGTCGCACTAAGTGCATCGAGCGTCTCGACGAGAAACGAGACGACTTGTGTCGTCACATCACGCAGTGCAAACGACTGCGTTTGTGCCGTCACGATCCAATTGCGTATCGGGGAAAACGGATGCACCGTATGCATCAGTTCTTCAATGCGTTCCTCGTTGGACACGCGGATCATGCGGTCGTACACGTTTTTGATTGCCTGCTTTTCTTTGGCTGCGTCGATGCGCGCCGGAGCGACTTTGAGTTGATTGACGATGCTGATGCGGCGCAAGTCCCGATCGTATTGGACTTGGGCATCGATCGCTTCGGCGACAAAGCGCAGCGGAACGTACGTGGTCCCTCTGCGTGAAAACGGAGGTTGCAACAAGACGACATCGTTGCCATTGACCGTCGCACGCGTGCTGCCCAGCTGCAGCTGCATTGTCCCTGTAGAGCCGATGCCCCGGATCGTCTTGGTCGCCTCATTCCACACCAGCGAAATGCCCAACGCATCAAACACCGTGCGCAACGGGACGAACGTCACGCCTCCACGCTCCACGGGCTGCGCGTCTTCCCCAATCACCTCGTCGTTGATCACAATCGTTACGCGGGGCTGCTGCGCCTGCACTGCTCCACCGCACAGCAACGCTGCACACACCAAGCAAGACCATGCTCGGTATTTGCCCATACATATGCCCACAATGTTGCCCACCTTTCTCTTCCTCTATCATACCATGTCCACGACAACCCACACAACGTGTTGACACGCACATACGGACTGTGGTATCGTATACGAATCGATGTTCAGTAGGGGAGAAGGTGGCAAAATGGCTCGCACGTGCTTTATTACCGGGAAGAAGCGCAGCTCTGGAAACAGCGTATCGCACGCGCACAACAATGTGCGTCGTTCGTGGGGCGTAAACGTACAAAAAGTACGCATTCTCGTAAAAGGAAAACCCAAGCGCGTATACGTCAGTACGCGTGCATTAAAGTCCGGCAAAATCCAGCGCGTGTAATGCGCGCACCCACCGTAGACACGCACCGTGTTTGCGGTTTTTTTATGCCCAAGAAAGGATGAGGCGCATTGGTATGGTGGATCGGTGTGGCGGTGTTGTTTGGTATCCTTGCGGGTGTGGGTGCATTTGTCGTAGGCAATCGCCTGCTTGTGGCGTCCGCACGCGAACAGTTGTTTCCCGAGCAAGAGCAACAGTTTGACGATGCCGCGTTGACGGAGGCACTCGTACGAACGTACGATCTCTCTCTCACAAGAAGCATCACACACCCGCAGTGTTTGCTTATGGCTGTCCTCTGCACGGCACTTGCCCTATGGGCTGCGTGGCAGTGTGGTTGGGACCCATCGCAGACGATCGGTGCATGGATCATCGTGTCCATCGGCGTGCTGATCACGCGTACAGACGTCATCGCACAGCTGATCCACGACAAAGTCGTCATTGCATTCACGGCAATTGCACTCGTGTACCGGTTTTTTTCGAGCCCGTTGCCTTGGTGGGACTACGCCATCGCAGCCGTACTTGCGTCCGCACTGCTGTGGATGCTCGGGGTCGTATCGCGTGGCGGTATGGGATGGGGTGACATCAAGCTGTACATATGTATCGGTGTTTTGTGTGGCATTCAAGTGACGATGTTGTCGTTGTTTGTCGCGAGTGTGTGCGGATTGCTCGTCGGGGGCACGATGCGCATCGTCGGCACGTTGCCCCCAAAGTCGTTTATGCCGTTTGGACCGTTTATCGCGCTGGGCACGTACGTCAGCTACTTGTACTCCGATGTCTTGATCGACGCATATCGGGGGCTCATTGGCCAATTTATTGCTTAGCGAGCACCGCATCAATGCGCTGGCGCAGTTGCTCTTTTCCCAGATACCCGACGATTTCATCGTGTATGCGTCCGCTTTTGTCCACGATGACTGCATACGGAAATCCAAGCAGTCCGACTGTGGCAGCAAGTACCCCTTTCTCATCGTACACGATGTCGTAGCGCAAAGAATAGCGCCGCACAAATAACTCGATCGCATCCGGATGGTCGAGCGACCGTACATTGACTCCGACGATGCGCAAGCGATTGCCGTACTGCGCATGCAGTTCTGCGAATGCAGGCGCTTCTAGCTGGCACTGTTCGCACCACGATGCCCAAAAGTGCAACAGCAGCACGTCTTTTTGCTTCCCTTGCACGTACGAAAATTGCCCACCAGAGCGACTCGGAAGCGAAAAAGACGGCATTGGCTCCCCGCGCTGCACAGGCTTGATCGACCCACTCCACGACGCATTTTGGCGCTGCAGCATCATCACGAGCCCGCCCGCCAAAACACACATCAGGACAAACCACACGAATTGCGATCGCCACATCGTATTCACCTACCGTTTGTCATCAGTATACGCATGTGCCCCAATACGATGCAAACGGCGACCCTACTCATCCACAGCCAATCGATCGATCCGTTCCATAAAAACGCCTTTTGCGATCGCGCAAAAGGCACCCTCTTGAATCACTGTTTTCAATTGGGGTTTAGTATGAAATGCTCAGATGCGCATACAAATCTCCGAGCGTATGCACATTGCGTTCGCGGGCGATGAGCACGTGCCGCACAAAAACGTCTGCGGTCATGCGGGCATCGTCGTGGGCGTGGTGTCTGCGCAACAGCGGCACATCGTTGCGCACGCACGCTGCATCGAGAGAATAGTCGTCTTCGTGGGGGTACAGCCATTTCTCAATGAGCATCGTATCGAGGATGCGATGGGTCATATGGACGCGCGACGTGCGCCACAGCGCATCGTTGAGAAACGATTTGTCGTGTGCAGACGCGTGCGCGACGAGCGTCCGTTGTCCGACAAATGAGAAAAACGATTGCAGGACATCCATCACAGGTGGTGCGTCGTTCGTATCGTCTTGGCGTATCCCGGTCAGCGTCTGTATATGCTCTG
>JAGWXQ010000055.1 GCA_018969805.1 Paenibacillaceae bacterium
ACTGCGCATCGGGGGGACGTGCGTCATCGATTTTTTGCATGTGGCGCATGTGCGTCGGACGTTGATCCCGCATTCTGTGCGCATGGTGGGGTCGGTGCGGTGTGAAGAATTTCGCGACATCGACGCAGAGTGGGTGACCAAGCGCACGGACATGCATGCACCAGACGGTACGGTACAGACGCGATTTGAGCGCGTACGGCTATACACACGCGCAGATTTTGATCGGTTGTGTGCGGAAGCGGGGCTGATCGTGCGCGGCGTGTTGGGCAATTATTCCGGTGCGCCGTACGATGCGGATGCGTCGGAGCGGATGATCGTCGTGATCGGGCACGCTTGACGGGTTTTTTCGGCGTGTGCTACAATCAATGTATTGCACCTTTAACGGACAGTCCCGAGAGGCTGGCAAGGTGTTGCGCGGATCGATGCTCGTGTAGACGATCATCGATGTCGATTGCGGTGCATGGGATACGTATTCCTCCTCTCGGCGTAGTACGAGGGGATTTTTTGTGTGTTCATACGCATTCCTGATTAAAAACTAGGGGTGTTGTATGCGTCGTGGAAAAAGCGCAGTTTTGCGAAACGAATCGATCGTGAACATTGCGCATGAGCAGCAGGAGGTGCAATCGATGCATACGGTCGTCATGGATGCAGAGATGATGCGGCGGGCACTGACGCGCATTGCCCACGAGATCATTGAGCGGCACCGCGGGCAGTGCGTGTTTGTCGGTGTACGGACCCGCGGTGTTGATTTGGCACGCCGCACTGCAGCCATCATCGCGCGCAGTGAAGGCATCGTCATCCCCGTATGTGCGCTTGATGTGCGGATGTACCGCGACGATATTGCAGGACAAGCACAAGAAGTTCCGCGCACGTCCGCAGGGCATTTGTCCCTGCTATTGCCGATCAAAGATCAGACGGTGATGGTTTTTGATGACGTGCTGTACACCGGCCGCACGGTGCGGGCGGCGCTCGATGCGATCATCGCCCACGGGAGGCCCCAAGCGATTCAGCTGTCGGTGCTCATTGATCGGGGGCATCGTGAGTTGCCGATTCGCGCTGATTTTGTAGGAAAAAACATCCCGACCGCGAAGACGGATGCCGTCGAAGTGTGCGTGCAGGAAGTGGACGGAATCGATGAAGTGCGCGTCATCAAAGGAGTGGGCTCATGAAGCACGATTTGATCGGATTGCGCGATGTCCAAGCAAGCGACATCGTTGCCCTGCTGGCGCGCATTGACGACTACCACGCGCATCGTGTGCAGACGCATCCTTGTGCGGGGGCATTTGTCGCAAACCTTTTTTTTGAAAACAGCACGCGCACGCGGTGCTCATTTGAAATCGCACAGCGGCGGCTCGGGATGCACGTGCTCAATTTCTCGCCGTCCGCTTCGAGTATGCAAAAAGGAGAGACCATTACAGATACGGTAAAGACGTTTGTTGCGATGGGCATCGACGTGGCGGTGTTGCGGATGAAGCCGGAGGGGTTGCTTGTTCCGCTTGCCAAAGACGTACCGATTCCGATCATCAATGCCGGAGATGGAAACCACGAGCATCCGACGCAAGCGTTGTTGGATCTATATACGATGCACAAGCAATTTGGCGCAATTAGGGGACTTACGGTTGCGATCATCGGAGACATCAAGCACTCGCGCGTTGCGCGTTCAAACGTGTGGGCACTGAAAAAGCTCGGTGCGCACGTCGTGTTTTGTGCCCCACCACAAATGCACGCATCGGACATCGACGTGCCGTACGTGCCGATCGACGACGCCCTGCACGCGGACGTCGTCATGGTGCTGCGCGTGCAGCTGGAACGGCACGAAGGCGTCGTGTGGGGGTCGCGCGAAGCGTACCGCGCGGCGTATGGGCTGACGGCAGAGCGGCTGGAGCGCATGCAGCCGCATGCGATTCTCATGCATCCAGCTCCGGTCAACCGCAACGTCGAAATCGACGATGCGTGTGTCGAGCATCCGCGTTCGCGCATTTTTCAGCAAATGGCGCACGGCGTTCCGACGCGGATGGCCGTGTTGGAGTGGGCACTGACGAAATAATCATAGTGGGAGGTGCATGCATGGGATATTGGATCGCCAATGCGGTCGATGCGGACGACGTACCGATCAGTATATTTATCGAGGGCGCGTGCATCGCGCGCATCGTGCGGGGGGAATCCGTCGATGTGGATAACGATGGGATTGATGCGCAGGGGTGGCTGCTCGCACCAGGGCTGATCGATGTGCATACGCACATGCGCGATCCCGGATATACACACAAAGAGGACGTGCGTTCGGGTGCGCAGGCTGCTGCGCGGGGAGGATTTACAACGATTGCTTGTATGCCCAATACACAGCCTCCGCTCGACGATGTTGCGGTGTTGCATGCGCTGCAAGAGCGCATCGACCGCGAGGCGTGTGTCCGCGTGTTGCCGTATGCGTGCATGACGCGCGGATCGCACGGTGTACAGCTGACCGATTTTGCTGCGCTGCGGAGGGCGGGGGCGTTTGCGTTTACAGACGACGGTGTCGGTGTCCAAAGTGCGGCGCGGATGTTTGAGGCGATGCAGCGCGCGGCGATGCTCGGCGTGTCGATCGTCGCCCATTGCGAAGACGAATCGCTTGCGATGCCGAAAGAGCGCGCGATCACACAAGGCGCGTACGCCCAAAAGCATGGGCACATGGGCATTCCAAACGTGTCCGAGGCGGTACATGTGGCGCGCGACGTGTTGCTTGCAGAGGCGACCGGCGTGCATTACCACGTATGCCACGTATCGACGGCGCAGTCGGTGGACGTCATTCGTCAAGCGAAAGCGCGGGGCGTGCGCGTCAGTGCAGAAGTGTGTCCGCACCATTTGTTGCTGTGTGAAGACGACATTCCGGATGTATGGGACAACAATTGGAAAATGAATCCGCCTTTGCGGTCGCGCGCCGATGTCGATGCCCTTATTGCCGGGGTGACCGACGGGACGATCGATTGTTTTGCGACGGACCATGCGCCACATACGGAAGCGGAGAAGGCGCGCAGCATGATCGATAGCCCGTTTGGCATCGTTGGTTTGGAGACGGCGTTTCCGTTGCTGTACACCCACTTTGTGCGGACGGGCATATGGACGTTGCCGTTTCTGCTTGCGCGTTGGACGCGTGTTCCGGCTGCATTGTTTGATCTCCCGTTTGGGGTGCTCGAAGAAGGATGTTTCGCGGATGTGGCGCTCATCGACACGCGCGAGACGCGCACGATCGATCCGCAGACGTTTGCAAGCAAAGGACGCAACACCCCGTTTTCGGGCTGGGCGTGTCAAGGGTGGCCGGTCGCGACGATCGTCGGTGGCCGTGTCGTATGGGCGCGCGATGGAGGAGTCAGAGGAGGCGAACGATAATGGGTGCGGCGCGGTTGGTATTTGAAGACGGTACGGTGTTTGACGGGACGTCTTTTGGGGCAGACGGATCGCGCGTCGGCGAGCTCGTATTTCATACTGGGATGACGGGATACCAAGAAGTGCTGACGGATCCATCGTATGCGGGACAAATCGTCACGATGACGTATCCGCACATCGGGACGTACGGCATTACCCGCGACGACCACGAATCGACCGTCCCTGCCGTATATGGGTTTGTCGTACGTGAGGCGAGTGACGTGATGAGCAACTGGCGGGCACAAAGTACCGTCGGTGCGTTTTTGCGCGCGCGGGGCATCGTAAGCATTAGTGGCGTCGATACGCGCATGATTACGCGGCTGATTCGCAATTGTGGAACGATTCGTGCCCTGATCACGACCGACGATCAAGCGAGCAATGCGCAGCTCGTCCAGCGTGTGCGGACGACGGATGTTCTGCGCAATCCCGTCGCGCGCGTATCGACACCGTACGTACAGCGCATCGCAGGATCGGGCGCGCGCATCGTACTGATGGACTTTGGGGCAAAGGCGGGCATTTTGCGCGAGCTTGTCCGCCGGCAGTGCGACGTCGTCGTCGTCCCGCACGATACCGATGCCGATGCGATTCGGGCGTATGCACCGGACGGGGTGTTGCTGTCCAATGGACCTGGCGATCCGCGTGACGTGCCGTATGCAGTCGAGACGGTGCGCGCGTTGCTCGGTGCATTTCCGATGTTTGGCATTTGTTTGGGGCACCAGCTGTTTGCGCTTGCGTGCGGTGCGACGACATCGAAGCTCATGTTTGGGCACCGTGGCAGCAACCATCCGGTGCGTGATATTGAGAGCGGGTCGTGCTATATGACGAGCCAAAACCACGGCTATACGGTCGATAGCGACTCGATTGCCCGCACACGGCTCGTCATTACCCAAGTAAACAACAACGACTTAACGATCGAGGGTTTGCGCCATAGCGACGTATGTGCGTCGTCGGTGCAGTATCATCCCGAAGCGTCACCAGGTCCGGACGACACAAACGGCGTGTTTGATGCGTTTTTGACGAGCGTGCGCCATGCATCGGGCAGACGGTACAAACAGGAGGCGAAGTGACAGCATGCCACGCAACGCATCTTTGCGCAAAATTCTCGTAATCGGATCGGGTCCGATCATTATCGGGCAGGCAGCGGAGTTTGATAATGCGGGCACACAAGCGTGTCAGGCGCTCAAAGAAGAAGGGTACGAAGTCGTCTTGATCAACAGCAATCCTGCGACGATTATGACGGATCCAAACATTGCTGACCACGTATACATCGAGCCGATTACGCTGGAGTTTGTCGCAAACATCATTCGCAAAGAACGCCCGGACGGCTTACTTCCGACGCTCGGGGGTCAGACGGCACTCAATATGGCTGTCGAACTCGCCAAACATGGCGTACTTGAGAAAGAGCACGTTCAATTGTTGGGCACGAAGCTTACGGCAATCCAACAAGCAGAAGATCGGGAACAGTTTCGTGCGCTGATGCGCGCACTCGATCAACCCGTACCCGATAGTGCAATCGTCACGGACTTGGCGCAGGCAGAAGCGTTTGTCGCCCGCGTCGGCTACCCGGTCATCGTGCGTCCGGCGTTTACACTCGGGGGCACTGGAGGGGGCATTTGCCACAGCAAGCAAGAACTGACCGAAACGGTCACGCTCGGGTTGCGCTATTCGCCAATCGGACAATGCTTGATTGAGAAAAGCATTGCTGGAATGAAAGAAATCGAGTACGAAGTGATGCGCGATGCGCACGACAATTGCATCGTTGTATGCAACATGGAGAACATCGACCCCGTCGGTGTGCATACGGGCGATAGCGTCGTCGTCGCCCCGAGTCAGACGCTGTCGGATCGCGAATACCACATGCTGCGCGCCGCTTCGCTGCGCATTATTCGTGCGTTAGAAATTGAAGGTGGGTGCAACGTGCAGTATGCACTGGATCCGCATTCGTATCAGTATTACGTCATCGAAGTCAATCCGCGCGTCAGCCGCTCCTCGGCGCTCGCATCGAAGGCGACGGGCTATCCGATCGCAAAAATGGCGGCCAAAATTGCCGTCGGCTACACGCTTGATGAGTTGCGCAACCCGGTGACGGGCAGGACGTATGCGTGTTTTGAACCTGCACTCGACTACGTCGTGACGAAAATACCGCGGTGGCCGTTTGACAAATTTGTCGGTGCAAACCGCAAACTGGGCACCCAAATGAAGGCGACAGGCGAAGTTATGGCGATCGGGCGCACGTTTGCGGAGTCGATCCAAAAAGCGGCGCGGTCTCTGGAAATCGGGGCGTACCATCTTCAGACGAAAGATGCGCATACGCTCACCGACGACACGCTCGTGCAGCGGCTGACGTTTCCAGACGACGAGCGGCTGTTTTTGATCGCAGAATCGTTTCGTCGGGGTTGGACACGCGCGCGCGTCCATGCGCTGACCGCGATCGACGATTGGTTTTTGGCACACATCGAAACGATTACTGCCTACGAGCGCCGTCTGCATCGCGAACCGCTCGATGCCCCCCTGCTGCGCGAAGCCAAACGCCACGGTTTTACAGACCGTGCGATTGCCGACTATGCGCCTTCGGTTTCGGAAGCCGACGTGCGCGCACTGCGCCTGCAATGGGGCATTGTTCCAGTATACAAGACGGTCGATACGTGCGCGGCGGAGTTTGCCGCATCGACGCCGTATTATTATGCGACGTACGAACAAGAAAACGAAGTGCAACCGACGAACAAACAAAAAATTGTCGTTTTGGGATCTGGCCCTATTCGCATCGGACAAGGCATCGAGTTTGATTATTCGACGGTGCATGCGGTGTGGGCGATACGGCAAGCGGGATATGAGGCAATCATTATCAACAACAACCCCGAAACGGTATCGACCGACTTCAGTACGTCGGATCGACTGTATTTTGAACCGCTGTATATCGAAGACGTACTCCACGTCATCGACCAAGAGCAACCGCTCGGTGTCATCGTGCAGTTTGGAGGGCAGACGGCGATCAATTTGGCCGCAAAACTTCATGCCGCAGGTGTCCGTTTGCTTGGGTCGGATCTGGAAAGCATCGACACGGCAGAAAACCGTCAAAAATTCGAAGCGCTGCTGCGGTCGCTGGACATCGCTCAGCCCCCCGGTATGACGGTCACATCGGTCGCACAAGCAATCGAGGCGGCTGCAGCACTCGGATATCCCGTACTCGTGCGGCCGTCGTATGTGCTTGGAGGACGGGCGATGGAAATCGTATACAGCGACGAAGAATTACAGCGGTATATGCACCAAGCGGTCGATGTCAATCCCGATCACCCGGTGTTGATCGATCGGTACATGCAAGGAAAAGAAGTCGAAGTCGATGCGATTTGTGACGGAGAACACGTGCTCGTACCCGGAATCATGGAGCACATCGAGCGGGCGGGCGTGCATTCTGGTGATTCGATCGCCGTCTATCCGCCCCAGACGTTGACGACGGAGCAAAAAGTGTACATCGTCGAGCGCACGTGCGACATCGCCCGTGCCCTGCGCGTTCGTGGATTGGTCAACATCCAGTTTGTCATTCATCGCGGACAGACGTACGTCATTGAAGTCAATCCACGGTCGTCGCGGACGGTGCCGTTTTTAAGCAAAGTGACCGGCGTCCCCATGGCAAACGTTGCGACACAAGTCATTATGGGTACGACGCTTCCAGAGCTCGGCTATGCATCCGGCTTGTGGGCAGAAGACGACTACGTGTCGGTCAAAGTGCCGGTGTTTTCGTTTGCCAAACTGCGTCGGGTCGATACAAACCTTGGTCCAGAAATGAAATCGACTGGTGAAGTTATGGGGCGAGACCGCAATTTTGCCAAAGCGTTGTACAAAGGGCTGATCGGGGCGGGGATGAACATTCCGCTCTCAGGAAATATGATCGTGACTGTCGCAGACAAAGACAAAGACGAAGCGATCGATATTTTCCGCGGGTTTGCTGCGCTGGGCTATCGATTGTACGCGACTTCAGGGACGGCGCGCGCACTGACGAATGCTGGGTTGCGGGTGTCTCCGGTCAACAAGTTGCGCGAAGTGAGTGCTCCAGATGCATCAATCCCGACGATACTCGATATGATTCGCAGCGGCAAAGCCCAATTTATAGTGAATACGCTCACAAAAGGGAAAGCACCGGAGCGCGATGGGTTTCGCATACGGCGCGAAGCTGTCGAGGGCAGCGTCGTTTGCATGACGTCGCTCGATACGGTTGCGGCATTGCTGGCGATGCTGCAAGCGATTCATTTTTCCGCGATGAGCATGCCCGCATTCGTTGAGATGCATCGAGGGGGGACACCCGATGCGTGAACGGATGTTTGTCGCACTCGACACTGCGGATGAAACGGAAGCACTTGCGGTGTGTGATGCACTGGACGGACTCTGCACATCGGTCAAAGTCGGGATGGAGCTGTACCATTCGTGTGGGCCGCGCATCGTCCACATATTGCACGAGCGCGGATTGCGCATTTTCCTTGATCTCAAGCTTCACGATATTCCGACGACCGTGTACCGCACCGTGCGGTCGCTTGCGGCACTGCCGATCGACTTGCTCAACGTGCATGCGTTTGGCGGTACGGACATGATGAAGGCGGCGGTCGTCGCGGCTGCCGAGCGCAGTGAAACTGTGCGCATTTTGGCCGTCACGATACTGACATCGATGTCACAAAACGTGCTTCGCTATGACATCGGCATTCCCGATGCGTGTGACGATGTCGTCGTACGGCTGGCGGCACGCGCACAGCACAGCGGCGTGCACGGGGTCGTATGTGCAGCGACCGACGTGCCGCGCATTC
>JAGWXQ010000056.1 GCA_018969805.1 Paenibacillaceae bacterium
TTTTATCTCCGCAAATTGACAATCTCTTGGAGCACTTCGTCGGAAGTCGTAATAATTCGGGCATTCGATTGCAGTCCGCGTTGCGACACGATCATTTCTGAAAATTCCGAAGTAAGTTCGACGTTGGACATTTCGAGCTGTCCGGCGACGATCGCCCCTGTGCCGATTTCTGCACTATTGGCTGGTGATACCGTAATTCCTGCCAAATCCGCATTGACGTTGTAGCGGTACATATTGCCCCCGATGCGTTCGAGCCCACCCGGATTGGCGACTTTCACGATCCCAATTTGTAATCCGGTCGGGGTGCTTGTGCCATCTGCCGATACAGCATTGATCGATCCGTCGAGTCCGATCGAAAACGACGACACTTCTGGTCCAAGAACGATATTTCCCCCACCGACTGCCTGCACGAACATCCCATCGCTTGTGACGAGCTGTCGATTGCCATCGAGCGTAAAGTTGCCCGCACGCGTAAGATACGGAATTTCTTGGTCTTCGCTCGAACGAACCGCAAAAAACCCATCTCCATCGACACGCAAATCGGTTGATACGTTCGTCGTCATTGCGCTTCCTGGTGTGTGCAGCGTATCGATGCTTCCTAAAGAAATACCAAGACCGATTTGCTTGGCGTTGACCCCCCCACGAACGCCTTCTACGGGTGCGCTAATTCCTGCAATCGTTTGGGTCAATATTTCTTTAAACATCCCGCGGCTCGTTTTGTATCCGACGGTGTTTACATTGGAAATGTTGTTTCCGATCACGTCGAGTTTTGTTTGAAACGCCCTCATGCCGGAAATGCCTGAGTACAATGACCGCAACATCGCGCATCCCTCCTTTGTGCATGATGGCTTACTTTGCTTGTACGCCAGAGATGACACTCAGTGGAACGATGTCTCCACCGATGCGGGCGACGACATCCCCTTTGGGCGTGCGCTCCAGCGCATCGACGACACCTGTACGTGCACTACCTGCATCGTCGGTCCATGATACACGAACCCCGATCCACTGCGGATCCATCGCTGCACTTTGTCGCAACGCGGACATGTCTTTGGTCAGCTGTGTCATCTGCTCGACGAGCGAAAACTGACTGAGCTGGGCGATAAATTCTCTATTTTCCATCGGCTTTGTCGGGTCTTGATAGCGCAATTGTGCGGTCAACAGTTGCAAAAACTGATCTTTACCAAGTGATTCTCCGCCTGTTTTTCGTGCTGGTGCAGCATATGCGGGCCATGTCGGTGTGCGCGAAACGGTACTCATCGCATCCACTCCTCTCTCTTTATGCGATCGTACTAAATGACCCGTTGCGCCATTGTTGAACGGACGCACGAAGAGACGCGTCCCACTCATTGGCCACTTCTATTTCTGCATGTGTCCTTTCCTCGTTGTGGTGTTTGTGGCGCGAATGTCGTTGGTCAGACTGTTGCTGGGATTGCATCGTGTACGCACTGTTGTCGGCGACAATCATCCGCTCTACCGTCACCCCGTGCAGCGTCAGCTGCTGACGCAGTGAAGACAGCTGTCCTTCCAAAGCTTCTTTGGCATGTACGGATTCCGTCACAAACGTCGCCTGCAATGCACCCTGCTGCATGCTCAACTGCACTTCTACATTTCCAAGATGTTCTGGAGAGAGTCGAATGACTGCTTGGGTCGCAATTTGGGGATTGTTTAATTGTGTGCGCAACACATCATCAAACGATGCCCATCCTGTAATCGGCACGTGCTCTGTTTTTACTGGAAGCACCATTGGCGGTGTTTCGACGCGCCCAGGAACAACGATTGGAAGTTGCTCGCTTGTCGGTTCTTCTTCTGCCACCACCATGTGCGCAATCGGCGCACCAAAGTGCAACGCCCCAAGCATGGTGTGCGCATTGGGCAGTGTCCGTTGTGCGAACGCAATCGTCCCACCCCCGAGCTCATTGAGCATTGCGCGGACGACTTCGGTTTTGCGCGCGGATGGATCCACCAATGGACCAATCGTCAGTCCATCTTGATCGGTAGTGCGCATTGCCTCCAGCGCATGTTTTTTCAGATCAACGACCTGCCGTTCGACGGACATTCGTTCGACGGCCAATCGTTCTACGGGCATTCGTTCTACGGGCACAAGCACCGCTTCATCCCGCGCGACAACGTGTTGTCCCACCGCCACATCCATCGGTGTGCCCGCTTCCTGTGCACGTACGGGAAGCTGCTCCATCGCTTGCGGGATGGGCGCTGTGGTCATCAGGGGTGTTTCCTCCGGTAGGGCACCATCCAATACAGGCACCATTACTGCTGCAAGAGGAACCGTGACGCCCTCCACGTCGGAAACTTGTCGATCACTCGATTGTGCATCGTTATGCACGTACACCATCTGTGGCAGTACGGGCATCGCCGCCATCATCGTCCACGCATCGAACTGCTCCGTCGATTGCGCCAATATCGGCTCTATGATCGGTACGTTTTCCGGTTGCACCGCATGTTGCACGTCGATCAGCGATGCCGCATCGGAGCGCGCCTGCACCAACGGCATCTGCTGCGCGAGCAACAACGAAAACGGGATCGCAATCGTCGGTACGTTCATCGGTTGTACGTCTCCAGCAGGGATCGTCAGCGGTGGACTTTGGATCGTCGTAATCATCGTCAGTCACCTCCCCTCGCCAATACATCGCACTACAACGCGGCTGCGATCTTCGCAGTCGTGACACGATCTATATCGGCAAGTGCATCGAAAATTGCAGCACGTGGAGCCGCTTCGAGCGATAAAAATATTTGTTTGACTTTATTCATATCCGTTTGCGAGAGCTGAAGAAGGACATTTGCTGCCTTTTTTGGATCCATCTGGGCATACGTTTCACTAACCGATGCCGTCGTAGGGGAATCCCCTTGCGCCGCCAGCCGCTCTTGAAGTGCGGCAATTTGTCGCGTCTGGACAGGGACGACATCTTTGAGTTGCATCGTCGCTGCAGCTGCGATGTCCGCATCCATTTTTTCGAGGATCGCAACACGTTGCGCAGGTTTCATGGCATCGAGCACGAGCACCCGTTCGCTTGACGTCAAACTTGATAAAATCGGCGCAGCTTTGCTCGGCGACATCGCCGCATACAATTGTGCAAGATCAGAAATTTTTTGGTCGTACTCTTTTTGCTCCAGTGCTTTCTGTTTGTTGGCGTTTTGTGCTTGCGCAAGCTGTTGTTGGAGTTGTTCAATTTTTTTTGTTTGTTGTTCATTCGTTCTGGTCAAATCCGCAAGTGCTTTGTCTTTGATCGCCACGAGTTGTTCACTGCTCTTGTATTTTTTCATGAGTGCGTCAAGTTCATTTTCTTCCTGATCGGGTGTCGCTGTATGATTCGTTGGTGCTTTTGGAACGTATTGTTCGAGGAATGGAATGCGGCGCGCAACGTCTTGGATGGGGCGGAAGACGTCGTATCCAAAAAACGTAAGCAAAAAACCCGTCAACGTTGCCGCAAAAATAATCGGTATGGCGTAAAAAAACAACCTTGTCAGCAACCCATATGGGCGCTCATCTGCTTCATTGATCGCTTCCATCGTCCTCCCCCCCCATCTAGCGTTGCTTGTTGCGCCTTGTCTGCGCACGTTCATCCAATTCCGTCTGTTCTTGTGCGCGCATTTCGTGTACGTATTGCTCCATCGCACGTTGTTTGGCACGTTCCCACAGTTTGTGATCTGCCGATTTCTCGGTCAGCTGTTCGCGTTGGGCATCGAATGCGCGGATCGCCGCATCGTACGCACGCTGCGCATGCTGGAGCTGCTGGACATAATACGTCCGCGATGCGTCGTATTCACGCCATGCAGCGACGGAATCGTGCTCTGGAAGTTCGGTGTCTTTGGCGCATTGCTCCGTCCATTCCATGACGCGCGCTTGTGCCTCCAGGACGCGCTGCATCGCTTGGGCGAGCGATTTTTGGGCTTCTTTCTTTTCGTTCGCTGTACGATCAAGCACCGCTTGCAAGGGGAAACGAAACCGTTTCATAGTCACCCCCCTTAAGAATACAAGAGCGCGTTATGCACTGCGCATCCCGACAGCAACCGCAAGCGATTCGCGCATTTGTTCAAACGATGTGTGCTCATCGATCGATTGCTGTGCAAACCGCATCATGTGGGGGTACAGCCGCATCGATTCATCAATACGGGGGTCTGTTCCTTTTTTGTACGCCCCCATCGTGATCAAATCTTCTGCATCGCGATACGTCGCCAGCAGCTGCCGATACGTCTTGGCGTACTGTTGGTGGTCGGGGGGCACGAGCTCGTGCATTAAGCGCGACACACTCGAGAGTACATCGATCGCGGGAAAATGCCCGCGATGCGCCAACGCCCGATCCAGCACGATGTGTCCATCGACGATGCCCCGTACTGTGTCCGCGATCGGCTCATTCATGTCGTCTCCATCGACGAGGACGGTATAAAATGCGGTCATGGATCCGGTATGGCTTGTACCTGCACGTTCAAGCAACTTCGGCATCGTGGCAAACACCGATGGAGGATACCCGCGCGTCGCAGGCGGTTCTCCGATCGCAAGCCCGACATCGCGCATCGCCTGCGCATACCGTGTCAGCGAATCCATCATGAGCAACACAGAATACCCACAATCCCGAAAATATTCCGCAATTGCGGTCGCGACAGAAGCTCCTTTCATGCGAATCAGCGGATGCTGGTCACTCGTCGCAACGACGACGACGGAGCGCGCCAACCCTTCCCGTCCGAGGTCCCGTTCGATAAAGTCGCGCACTTCCCGGCCACGTTCGCCGATCAGCCCGATCACATTGATGTCCGTTTGGGCGTATTTCGCGATCATGCCGAGCAACGTCGATTTTCCTACACCCGATCCTGCAAAAATACCAACGCGCTGCCCCCGCCCGATCGTCAACAACCCATCGATTGCGCGGACACCTATAGGAAGGATCGTGTCCACGCGCGGACGCGTCAGTGGGTGCGGTGGGTTCCTATGCACGCTGCGCGACTGAAGTGGCGTATCCCACGGTACTCCGTCTAAGCGATGCCCAAATGCATCGAGCACGTGTCCCCGCAGCGCTTCCCCGACACCGATGCGCAGCGGATGCCGTGTCGCCATAACGACACTGCCCGGCCCGATTCCCTCAACGTCCCCGAGTGGCATGATGACGGTATGCGTATCGGTAAACCCGACGACTTCGGCCGCGACGCGCCCTCCATCGCTGCGGTGGATCGTACATACGTGCCCAAGTTGGGCACCTAGACCGACGCACTGCATCGTCAAACCGATCGACTGCGTAATCGTACCGTGACGCAATACGGTGTCCGTACGCCCGATCGTGTCTGTCCATCGCGCAACATCAATGATCGGGGGCATGGGCATCGTCCTCCTGCGCGAGACATGCGAGCACTTCGCGCACTGCTTGCAGCTGGGGTCCAATCGATGCATCGATCATCCCCTGCGCCGTATGGATTGTGCACCCATCCAGAGCGAGCGCAGCATCGGGTTCGATCAACACGGTCGGTGGGAGCGTGCTTCGCTGCGCACGTACGGCCGCAAACGCGTCAGGATGCACGCGCAGCGTAATCGGCTCCTGTACGGTCGCAAGCACTTCTTCAATAATGGGATGCATCCACAGCCTGTCTTCGGCACATTTTCGGCGTATGATTTTGCTGGCGATCGCCATCGCCAACGCTGCGATCGCTTCCCGCGCTTCTTGCAGTGCGTGCATGCGGACGGTGTGGGCTTCGCGCAATATCGCTTGTGCGGACGCAATCAATGATTGTTGCTGCGCCATCGTCTCATGGAATGCATCCGCATACGCTTGTTCGTACGCATCTTTGCGCGCACGTTCCCCCACTTCTGTACGTACGTCTTCGTCTTCTTTTCGCTTCTGTTCCCACCATTCGCGGATTTGATTCGTCGCCACTTGCAGCATCGCTTGCTTCTCACCGACGATGACGCGCAGCTGCTCTTCAGCAACCATCTTTGCTTGGGCGATGATGCGTTCTGCCTCGGCATGCTGCGCTACCAGATCGATGTCCTGCAGCGGAGGATCGTGGCCTGAAGACTGCCGGGCATCCTCGTGGTGCGCGATTGGGACGCGATGTCCTTCGTCTACGACGGAATAATGTTTAATGACTCCCCCCATCGCCCACACCTCCTTTCTATACGATGACATCGTCTCCACCACGTGAAATAATGATTTCACCCGACTCTTCTAACCTACGGACGATGGCCACAATGCGCGTCTGCGCTTCTTCGACATCGCGCACGCGAACGGGACCCATAAATTCCATTTCCTCTTTAAACGTTTCTGCCATGCGTTTGGACATATTTGAAAATATTTTTTCATTGAGTTCTTCGCTCGCCACTTTGAGCGCAAGCTGTAAGTCGGCGTTGTCGATTTCGCGAATGATGCGTTGAATCGATCGGTTGTCAAATGAAATGATGTCTTCGAACAGAAACATCCGTTTTTTGATTTCTTCCGCAAGACTCGGATCTTGCATTTGCAGTGCTTCGATAATTGTGCGTTCAGTCGTACGATCGACACCATTGAGAATTTTTACGATTGCCTCTATGCCCCCTGCGGATGTCAAATCACGGGAGACGGATGTGGACATTTTTTGTTCGAGGACGCGTTCGACTTGGGCAATGACTTCTGGGGATGTACGGTCCATCAGCGCGATGCGCCGTGCGACTTCTGCTTGTTTGTCTTCGGAAAGCGAAGACAAAATGAGCGACGCTTGCTCGGGTACCAAATACGACAAGACGAGGGCGATCGTCTGCGGGCTTTCGTTTTGAATAAAGTTTAAGATCTGCGATGCGTCTGCTTTGCGTGCAAAATCAAACGGCCGTGTTTGCAAATTGGACGTCAGTCGTTTGATAATGTCATTCGCTTTATCGGAACCGAGCGCTTTTTCCAAAATTTCTTTGGCGTAATTGATGCCGCCTTGGGTCAAAAAGTTGTTTGCCATCGCCAGCTGATAAAATTCACTCATAATCGTCTCTTTGTCTTCGTTGTCTACTTTTCTAATATTGGCGATTTCTAAAGTAAGCATATCGATTTCTTCGTCTTCAAGATGCTGGAATACGCTCGCCGATACTTCTGGTCCGAGGGTAATCAGCAACATCGCGGATTTTTGCAGGCCCGAAGGCAAAAATTGTTGGTTGCGCAATGAAGGCATGATCCCCACATCCTCTCACCATCGATCTAATAATCTTCCGCAAGCCACGTACGCAACAAGTTGGCAAACTCTTCAGGTTTCTTTTTGGCAAGAAACTCCAGTTGTTTTTTGATCTGATTGTTGTTGTTTGCTTTTCCGAGCTCGGTAATCGTCAATTCGTATTCTTCTTCTTCTTCTAGAGGGGCTTGTACTGGAGTTGGGACCGAGACTTGTGCGTCCAAGGCCTTGCGGCGACGGCGTATAAGGGCAAAAACGACGGCCCCGACGACGAGTAGTGTCAGCGCACCAATCGCCCCATACAGCAACATATCCGTCCACGTAAGCGGTTTGGCTGTCGTTGTCGTCTCAAAATTTCTGGCAATGACCGACACGCGTCCTGCAATTTGCTCTTGGCCCAATTGTTGTCCATTGTTCGCCAGCGATGCCGCGACGATGCTTTGCAGCAATGTGCGCACTTGTGCGATCGTTTCTTGTTCGATCGGTGGGGCGGTCGCACCATCGGGTGTACGATTGTTGAGCCCGACCGAAATGGACAAATCTTGAACGACGTACGGACTGGATACGATTTGGTTGCGAATGCGGTTGATTTCAAAATTTTCGATGCGGCTCGCTTTATCGGAAGACGTATTTTTTGATGCATCTGCACTTGGATATCCCGGAATGTCCGTCGTCCCCGTCCCTGCGACACCGCCGATAGGGTTCGATGTCCCCTCAGAACGTTCCTCGTTTGTTTCACGCGAGATGGCAATTCCGGTGCCCTCCGTGACGGGCGTAACGAGATTTTGATCGGTCGTTTTTTTATCAAAATTGAGTGAAGAAACGACGCTCACAATGACGTTTCCTTTGCCGATGAGTGGCGTCAGAAAATTTGTGACGTTGCGCTGCAAATCGGATTCAAATTGTTTTTTGATGCGCAATTGTTGTTCGACGAGCGAAGAAACGCCCACTTCGCCAAGTTTGGATGAGGGCATCAGTTCCCCATTTTGATCCGAAAT
>JAGWXQ010000057.1 GCA_018969805.1 Paenibacillaceae bacterium
GCTTTGACAAATACGACAGTGAAAGTGACGTTCAATGAAGAAGTGAAAAAAGAACTCGCTGAGGATGCAAAAAACTACACGATTGCAGGTCTTACTGTTTCAGCAGCAAAATTCGAATCGGATAAAAAGTCGGTTGTGTTGACGACGACTGCGCAAACTCCAGGCACGATTTACACGGTGTTGGTCATTAATGTACAAGATATATCGGACAATGTGATCAATGCAGACAAAGATGAGTTTAAGTTTGGCGGGATTGCAGCAGATACAACGAAGCCTTCCGTTGTTAGTGCTGAAGCAACGAACGCCACTACAGTAAAAGTGACTTTTTCTGAACCTGTTGATGAAGTGACAGCAAAACAAACATTTAACTACAATTTGGGTTCGGAGCTTGGATTCCCTTCATCTGTTGCAAAAGAATCGGGCACAGTGTATGTATTGACGACGGCAAGTCAAAAACGAATCACGTACACGCTTGATGTCACTGGTGTAAAAGATTTGTCTGGCAACGTACTGGATGAAGATAAAGATGAAGCGAAATTAGCAGGTAATGGCGCATTAGACACGAGTGCACCAAAAGTAGTGTCGGCAATTTCGTTGAACAAACAAGAAATTAGAATTGTTTTTGATGAAGAGTTGAGTGACACTGGAAACTTAAATACTGTTTCAAAAATTGATCCAAGTGACTTTGTATTCAGTTATGTCAGTGGTGCAGCGGACGTGGCGGCTGCGAATACGATTGTAGGGCAAACACCTACAGCAGTTGTTGTAGCAGATGATAAAAGATCTGTCACCGTTACGTTTACAAATTCTATAGCTGCTAATGATGTTCGTGGAACTGCAGCAGGAGCAATTTACCGCGTCACTGTTTCTGGAGTTGAAGATGCTGTTGGCAATGATATTGCTACTACGAACAATACAGCCGATTTTGCAGGGATAAATCAGGCAAACAGCAAACCATCTATCACGTTTGCGCAAGCGCTTGATGCACAAACATTGAAGCTCACGTTTAGTGAAAAAATCAAGAAAACTGCTGACCTTGTTATTCAGAATTTTACGTTCTCCCCAGCTGTTTCTTTTCCTGAACTTGTTTCGCAAGTCGTGGCGAAAGATGGATTGTCTGCAACGTTCTACTTCAAGGGCGCTTCCTTTGAAGCGGGAAAAGTATATACTGTACAAATTTCTGCAGCTGGTGTAGCAAATATCAAGGATGAGACTGAAATGCAAACTCTTGAGGTAAAATCAGGACAAACGTTCGCTGAAACTGTATTTGCTGGAAATGGGACTGCTCCTGATGCGGTGAAAATCACTTCAGTTGTAGCAGTGAATGTCAATACAATCGACATTACGTTCAATAAGCCGATTAACAAGAGATCAATCATTGATAATGGTATTATTGAGTCTGTGACGTTAGATAATGGTGGTACGTTTACTGCGCCAACTGTTGCGCTTGTTCGTACAGAAGGTGATGACGGCAACAAATTGCGTGTGTTCTTCAATGATACGGCGAACAAGTTTACTGCTGGTGCGATTTATAGAGTGAAGCTTGTGGAAGGTCAAGTAAATAACGGTGTTGTGGTAGGGAAAATAATTGACAATAATGACAAAGTGATGCTCGCAGCAGACGATAGCGGTGTTTTTGCAGCAAGTAGCGCAGCAAACGATCGTCCAAAAATGGTATCTGCTGTGGCAAGGCCAAATGGCAACACGGTAGAAGTAGAATTTAGTGAGGCGCTCAAAGTAACAGGTGGAACCGTTGATGGATTAGCGACTGGGGCCCCTTGGGACTTCTTATTGACGGCATCAAATAATGCAACCATATCATCTGTGGCACTCAAAGCAGATTCTGGAAACAAAGTCGTTATACTCACATTAAGTGGTGCACAAACAGCGAATGCACTTATCACGGTAACGTTTGTAGACGCAACTCCAGGCACAGCAAACACTGTAGTGTACGACGAAGCAGGTGTGGCATCTGTAGACCCATCTGTAACAGTGCAATACGTCGCTGACTAATTGTTTGTCCATCTTTAAAAGAGGATAGAGTCCTTCTATCCTCTTTTTTTATCCCTTGTGCAGATTGGAGGGTATCGGGTATGACTCGGTTTGTGCGTGTTCTTGTGTTTGTCGTGTGTGTTGTCATGGCGTATGGTGCGGGTTCTGTACTGCCGACGTTTGCGGATACGATACCGATTGGGGATCGTCCGGGATCTACGAGTGATCCTTTGGTGACGAAGAGCTATGTGGATGATGCGATCAGCAAGTCTTTGGGTGCTCCTACAGGTGTGGCGGGTAGTGTGACGAAAGTGTTGCGTCTGCGTGGTGGGGATCGTGTGATCGCAGATGGTGGGACGCAGATCATCGTGCGTACGGGACGGGCTGTCGTCGTCAGTGATGGTGCAAACGGTGTGGCAGATGTGACCGATGGGGTTGATTTGAAAGCTGGAGCCGTCGTGCCCCTCAATCACTTGCTGATCGTGCCACGTGCAGGTCGGGGTGTCGGTGTAGAAGTCGGCTATCGTCAAGATGTGTATGTGACGGTTGTTGGTGTACACGAAGTCGTCAAGGCAGAGTGATGTTGTGATCACAGAAATGGCACCATATCTCATCGCGCTCTCATACGCTTTTGTGCATAGCCATGTCGTAGTACGCGATCGTGTGCTTGTGCCACAAGGGTCGTTGTGGTGAGCCCATGAGATATGGGGTGTTTTCTTTTGTTTGGTGCAAATAGAGAAACGTGTTGCTCGGTATGATCTTTGTCACTTTTGCGAAGCTCGGGTACAGGGCACGTGCACGTGGGCATCGCTTTGTGGCAAGCAGGTTGACCGATTGGGGGGGATCTTGCTTAGCACGTCGTTTTCTTGTATATTGAAGTAAGTATGTGCGAAGGGGCGATGTGGGATGGGGAAGCGGCGGTTGTTTACTTCTGAGTCTGTGACGGAAGGGCATCCAGACAAAGTGTGCGATCAGGTGTCCGATGCGGTGCTTGATGCGTTTTTGGCAAACGATCCGAATGCGCGTGTGGCGTGCGAAGTCATGGTGACGACGGGGCTCGTGCTTGTTGCAGGGGAAATAAGCACGCGGTCGGAGTATGTGGACATCCCGTCGATCGTGCGGCGTACGATTCGGGACATTGGCTATACGAATGCGGCGTACGGCTTTGATTACAAGACGTGTGCGGTGCTGACGTCACTCGATGAGCAGTCTGCGGACATCGCGATGGGGGTCGATACGGCGCTTGAAGCACGGGGAGACTTGGATGGAGCACATATCGATGCGATCGGTGCGGGCGACCAGGGATTGATGTTTGGCTATGCGTGTGATGAGACACCGGAGCGCATGCCGCTTGCGATATCGCTCGCGCATCAGCTGTCACGGAGATTGGCGTTTGTGCGTCGTGAAGGCATTTTGGACTATTTGCGTCCCGATGGGAAGACGCAAGTGACGGTCGAATACGAAGACGATCGTCCAGTGCGCGTCGATACCGTCGTCGTATCGACACAGCATGCAGAAGACGTATCTTTGGAGCGCATCCAGCGCGATGTGCAAGAGCATGTGATCGACGCGATCGTTGCCCCACAGTGGCGCGATGGTGCGTTGAAGACGTTGATTAACCCTACCGGAAGGTTTGTGATTGGTGGACCACACGGAGATGCGGGATTGACGGGACGGAAGATCATCGTCGATACGTACGGTGGTGCAGCACGACACGGTGGTGGGGCTTTTTCAGGCAAAGATCCGACGAAAGTCGATCGATCGGGGGCGTATGCAGCGCGGTACGTCGCGACAAACATTGTTGCAGCTGGGCTTGCGCGCCGCTGTGAGGTGCAAGTCGCATATGCGATTGGTGTAGCATCTCCGGTGTCGATCGCGATCGATACGTTTGGGACAGGTGTCGTCGGTGAAGACGTCCTGGAGCGATTGGTGCGGGCGCATTTTGATTTGCGTCCTGCGGGAATGATCCGTATGTTGGATTTGCGTCGCCCGATGTATGCACGCGTTGCAGCGTATGGGCATTTTGGCCGTACCGATGTGGCGTTGCCATGGGAGCGCACGGACAAAGCGGACATCCTCCGCACAGAAGCACTTGGTGTGCCTGTGTCATGACGTTGTGGCGCGTGCTCGGATGTGTGTTGTTGTTTTTCGTGGTCGCATCGGATTGTTTTGGCGCACTGGAAGCACGTCCGCGTGGGGGTTTGGACGTCGTGTCGGCAGTCACGATCGCGGAAGGCATCGCCTACACGCACTATACGTACAAACGGTACAATGGCATCGCGGTATTGCGCACGCCACTGCACGTGTTGCGCGCAACGCTTGCGGACAACGTTCGGGTGCGGAGTGTGCTCGCAGCAGAGCGCCTCGGTACGCGCGATACGGTAACGAATATGGCGGGCCGTACCGGTGCGGTGGCGGCGATCAATGGCGATTTTTTTGATACGCGGGGGACAGGTGTCGCCCTCGGACCGCACGTCGCTGAAGGAGTCATGGTCACGTCACCGACGGCATTGCTTAGTGGGATGTATGCGTTGGGCATTACGACGGACGGCAAGCTGCGCATGGGACCGTTTGTTATGCGCGGGCATGTCATTGCAAGTGGGATGCCGTACGCACTCGCGGGGGTTAATCGTCCGGCCGCGTGGGTAGAAGGCAAGCACACGCATGCGCATGCACTGCACGTGTATACGGATGCGTGGGGCGGTGCGGTGCGGGGGCACGACGGTGCGACGACGCCGTCGGAAGCGCTCGTCGTGGACGGTGTCGTCCAACGTCTTTCGATCGGGGCACCACTGGATGGGGGTGTCCCTACTGGTGCCGTTGTCCTGCGCGCGGCGGGCGCGGCTGCGGAGTGGATGCAAGCAAACGTACGCATCGGTGAACCGGTTCAGTGGGCGGTGTCGTTGGACGATGCGCCCCAAGAGCCGACGATTACAGATCGGCCACCGTTTGCGGAGCTTCCGTGGCAGATGGTCATCGGGGGACATACGGTACTGATCGCAAATGGGCAGGCAGCGGCGTTTTCACGGAGTGTGCAAGGAATTCAAGGGTACGGTGCGACGGCACGTACTGCGATCGGGTATGATGAAAGCGGGCGTACCGTGACGTTGGTCGTTGCAGAGCACAGCAATCAAGCACTTGGATTGACGTTGGCTGAGCTGCAAGATGCGTTGCTGGAGCTTGGGGTGTGGCAGGCGGTCAATTTGGACGGGGGCGGGTCTTCTGCGATGGCGGTGCGGATGCCGTGGGAACAGGTGCCGACCTTGCGCAATGTGCCCAAAGATGGCAAGGAGCGCAACGTCGTCAACGGTGTCGCGGTCGTCCACACACCAGCAGTCGGTGCACAGCGCATTTTGGACATCGATCGCAAGACGGCACTGTGGAAGGGTGAGCGTGCGGCGGTACGCTTGTATGTGCGCGATGAATTTGGCATTGGGGTACCCGCACAGCTGCGGGAGCTGACGACATCGGAGCAGTTTTCTTTGGATCCTAGCGACAAGGGAGCACAGCAGCCAGACGGGACGGTCGATGGAGTCATCCCGATTTCTGCGGTACGGGCGGGCGTAGGACGCATTGCGGTCCGCGACGGGGACACCATCCGCTCGGTAGACCGTGTCGTGCGCGATGCGCAGTCGATTGTGCAGTTGCGCATTGAGCCAGAAATCGCCTCGGACGTATGGGTGCAAGGACAGCGTATCGGCATGGACGCGTATGCACTGCTTCAGGACGGGACAGAAGAGCGCATTCCCTCGTCGTTGTTGACGTGGAAGACGTTTGGCATGAAGGCAGACATCGAAGAAGGGGCGCTTGTGTTTCGCGGGTGGGGTACAGGGGAATCCGCGGCGATAGAAGTGGCGTATGACGGCTTTATTGGGAGTTATGTCGTGCCGAATCCTGCATTGGCACCTGTCATCTGGGCGCAATCCGTTCCGATGTCATTTGGCGGGGATGTGCCACGCGGTCAGTGGGTCATGCCTGCTGGGGGAGACGGTGCATCGGTACGTGCAGTCGTTGAAGGCGACGGGGGTTTGTTTTTTGTCCAAGCGCAGTTTGTTGATCGTAACGATGCGGTTGTCGCGTCAAGACCGGTGACGGTGCGCGGTGGGGGACGGCGCACCGTGACGTTTGTTCCTGATGGACCGGCGCGGTTGACGCACATCGAGGTGTTTTCTGCGGACGACGTAGTGCGTACGGCGACGCTGCACCGCGTATGGGACGCACCGGTGCGGCTTCCAGCGCGCCCGCGTGCAGTGACGTTCGTCCTCGGACAATCGACGGCAGATGTGGAAGGGGCCACTCAGAAGCTCGATGTGCCTCCGAGTAGGGTCAACGGTGTCACATACGTTCCGTTGCGCTATGTCGTCGATGCATTGGGTGGGACGGTATTGTGGGAGCGCGATGCGTTGACGATGATGCGCCGATTGTCGCACGTAGTCATCCAATCCGCGGCGGGTGTGGCGTATGTGTCGGGACGGCGTGTTCCCCTACTACAGCCACTCCGGGTACGTGAAGGGCGGACGCTCGTACCGCTGCGCGTCGTGGCACAATTGCTTGGAATGAACGTCTCGTGGGATGCGCCGACCAAGACCATCGTCGTGCGTTCGGAGTAGCGGTCGGCTCGGCATCCGCATACTGTGCCTTCGGGGGTGGTATGCGGATGGGCATCGCTGTATGTTTGTGTGTACTTTTATTGTGGGTATTGTACCAAATATGCCGTCGTGTACATGCCCACCATACGATGATCGTCACGCGCAACGTTGCTGGGAGCATCGAACAATTTTTATATTGGCAAATGTGGTTTGGTTGCTGTGGGGAAGTCACCGTGCTCGATGTCGGATCAAGCGACGATACGGTGCGCATCGTTGAGCGCTGGAGGCGAAAAAATGCGCCGACGTGGCAGCTCGTCATCGTTGACGACTGGCACGACGTGTGCTGGTGGTGGGCATCGTGCGCACCGTCGCGGGCACAGCTTATTTGTCTCACGTGCGACGACGCTGCGTGGGATGGATCGCATTGCGGTGTGGTGCACGACCTTGTCCCAGGTGTCGATGTGCGATAACGCATATTTGGGGGCGATATAGATGGCCGTTGCGGAGTGGAACGGTGATCGGCTTCATGTACAGTTCGGGATGTGGGGGCAGATAGCGTGCTTGCGAAAGCCGTTTGCAGTAGACGCATCGCACATCGTGGAAGTCGTTCACGATGAGGGCATCCTCAAGAAACTGGGGTGGAAGCTGTTTGGAACGGGTTTTCCCGGTCTGATCGCTATGGGTACGTATGTGTGGCGCGGTGAGCGACAATTTGTGTACTGGAAGCGCGGGCAGAACCCCCTCGTCGTGCAGCTGCGCGATCATTACTGGAAGCGACTCATTATTGGATGGGATGCGCACGGTGTGGCACTGTCGGTGCGTGGCACCCATGCGCCAAAATAGTGACAAATTTGTGTCAACGCATAGATCAGCGCGAAAAAAGACGGAATGTGTCGAAACGGTGTTGCATGTCCTAAAAAGTGAATGTATAATAAAGATCGGGTGAAGCACGCTCGTCTGAGGATTGGCTCAGATGGGTGTGTTTTTTCATTCGTTTTTTTTCGTTGACGAGACTACGATCCCTCTGCATTTCCAGCTGGTGGTTTTCATCCGTTTGTCCATCCATCGATCCGTTTCACAAAAACGTCTTTTGCGAGGACACAACTTCCCTTTGGATCTTCAATAGGGGATTCGGATGATGTGGAACAACAAGCGCGACGAGTGAAAAAATATTGTTTTATCAAATTGCGTGGGTCGATGTGTGTCCGTCACGATCATGAAAGGGGTGGGGATATATGCAGCTGTATGCGGTGCGCAATCCGATCACGGCGTCCCATGAACCGTCGATTGATGTCGATGCGTCGGTGGTGTGGTGGGGGAAGCGCGGTGTGCGATCGATTGAGGTGGCACCGATTGGAGCACTTGCACAGCTGAATGAACGGGGCTTGCGATGGACGAACGTCGATGGCGATGTGCGGTTGGCGTGGGATGGTGCGGTCATCGACCAATGGGTTTCGTGGTGTGCAGGCAAAT
>JAGWXQ010000058.1 GCA_018969805.1 Paenibacillaceae bacterium
GGGAAGAACGAGAACTTGTACCACATGTTCGTATTGGGGATGATGATTCAGTTGCGGGATACGCATGAGGTGATCTCCAACCGCGAAAGTGGGAAGGGGCGGTACGACATGGCGCTTATTCCACGAAACGTACCGACGCATCCGAGGGGATTCGTCTTTGAATTCAAAGAAGTGGAAGAGGAAGCGCAGCTGGCACGAGGCGTGGCGCACGCATTGAAGCAAATTACGAATAAGGCGTACGACACGGAATTGACGAGACGGAATGTGCCACACATCGTACATGTGGGAATCGCTTTTGCAGGGAAACAGACGTCCGTGGGGATAGAACATCGGAAAAAAGATCGGGTGTAATACGCATCCCTTATTGAATACATCGATACAGAAGGCGACTTTTTTCGAGGAAGAAAATGGCGGTTTTTCCCGATAAGATCGATGTATTGAAATGACGAAGCGTTCTCCTTTATGCACACATCGCAAACACAGTGTTTTTCCATATTTTATAGTCAGTGGCAGTAGTTTGCGTGATACAAGAACAAAATAATATCGACTTAGATCAATGTTTCTGGAACACGTGGCGTACAGCCCCATGGAACAGCGGGGCATTTTTTCTTTGATTTTTTTTTCATGGGTATGTGGTCGTGCTTGACACGTGGTGCGTGTGGCTGTACACTAAGTGTAAAGCAAAGTACTTGACACGGTACGCACGCAGGGTGGTGGTGGTGTGCCCGAAGATGCATTGGCGCGGATGGTGCGGCTGGACTGGTTGTGCGATTTTTATGGGGCGTTGTTGTCTGAGCGGCAGCGTCGATGTGTGGAGCTGTACGTGCACGAAGGGCTTTCGCTTGCTGAGGTCAGTGCGCGCATTGGGATGAGCCGGCAAGCGGTGTCAGAGGCACTTCGTCGTGCCCAAGCTCAGTGTGAGGAGTACGAGCGCTGTTTGCAGCTGGGTGCACAGCACGTGCGCCGCGTCCGTTTGCTGTATGCGTTGCGCGAATTGGGTGGGGACGACGTCGTGCGTGCTGTCGATGCGTTGTTGGCGCATGAAGGGGTAGTGAAGGGGGATCGGAATGGCGCCGTTTGAAGGTCTTACGCAGCGATTGCAGTCGGTATTTCGTTTGCTCAAGGGCAAGAAGACGTTGGCTGCAGAAGATGTGGACATCGTTCTTCGGGAAGTACGCGTCGCCTTGCTTGAAGCCGACGTGCACGTATCCGTCGTCAAGAAGTTTGTCGAGCGCATCCGTACGCAGGCGACTGGTGTTGTGCTTGCACCGGAGTTTACCGCGGAGATGGCGGTTATTGCGATGGTGCGGGACGAGCTTATAGATGCGTTGGGTGGGGATATGGCAGCGTTCTCATTGCCTGCTGGTACGTCTGTCGTGATGATGGTCGGCTTACAAGGTGCGGGAAAGACGACGACGACCGCAAAAATTGCCCGGCATCTGATCGATGAGCAGCGCAAGCCGTTGCTTGTGGCGTGCGACCCGTATCGCCCGGCAGCGATCACGCAGCTGCAAGTGCTCGGTGCACAAATCGATGTCCCCGTATTTGCTCGTGACGCATCGGTATCGCCGGTCGTCGTCGCACAAGAGGCGCTTGAGTACGCCAAAGCACACGGGCGGGACGTTGTTATTTTGGATACGGCGGGGCGCCTGCACATCGATGAGGCACTGATGCAGGAGCTCTCCGGCATGAAAGACGTCGTCAAGCCACAGGAAATATTGTTGACGATCGATGCGATGACGGGACAAGATGCGGTCACCGTTGCGAAGCAGTTTCATGAGGCGTTGGACATTTCGGGCATCGTCTTGACGAAGCTTGACGGAGACACGCGTGGTGGTGCGGCGTTGTCCGTGAAGTCGGTTGCTGGCTGTTCGATTAAGTTTGCGGCGACTGGTGAGAAGCTGGACGCGCTCGATGTGTTTTATCCGGATCGGATGGCTTCGCGCATACTGGGGATGGGCGACATCTTGACGCTCATTGAGAAGACGCAAGCAGCGATCGATGCCCGGGACGCGGAAGAAGTCGAGCGGAAGTTGCTCGCAGAGCAGTATACGTTTGACGACTTCTTGGACCAGATGCGTGCGTTTCAAAAGATGGGTCCGGTGGATCAAATTTTGGATCTTATTCCAGGATTGCGCAACAATGAGGCACTCAAAAATGCGCGCATCGATGCAAAAAAAATCAAGCGTGTCGAAGCGATTATTTTGTCGATGACGGCGAAAGAGCGCGCTCACCCCGAATTGCTCAAACTGCCTTCGCGGCGCAAGCGTCTGGCAGCGGGCAGTGGCAGTGCATTGAGCGAAGTGGCGAACTTATTGACGAATTTTGATGCAATGCGGCAATCGATGAAGAAGATGTTGAAAAAAGAGCAGCACAACAAAGCGATGAAAGAGCAAAAATTTATCAAAAAAGGAAAGAAAAAAGTGCTTGAGCCGGAAATCAAAAAAGCAGTGGCAAAAAAGAAGCGATTTCCCTTTTAGAGTGGCTGGTGAAGGAGGTGACATGATGGCAGTTCGCATTCGATTAAAGCGCATGGGCGCGCACAAATCCCCGTTTTATCGCGTCGTCGTTTCGGATTCACGTTCCCCACGGGATGGAAAATTTATCGAAGAAATTGGGACGTACAACCCGCTGACAGAACCTGCGCAAGTGCGTTTGGACGAGGAAAAAGCGCTCGCTTGGTTGCGACGCGGAGCACAAGCTTCCGACACGGTGCGGTATTTGTTTAAGAAAGCAGGTATTATGACAAAGTTTCATCACGAGAAGTTGCAGGCAAAATAACGGAGGACGACAAGCGATGGATGCATGGATCCGCATCGCTTCTCTCGTGCGGGCGCACGGTGTGCACGGTGGTGCTAAGCTTTGGCTGGATACGGACTTTCCGCAGCAGCGATGTGCTCCAGGGCAGCAGCTCTGTTTGACGCATGCGCAGCAAGGTACGTTGTACACGAGCGTACGATCAGCGCAAGCGCCGGTGAAAAACACGATCATCGTGACGTTTGATGCGTTGCCTACACGGAGTGACGTCGAACGATGGATTGGAGCGGACGTATCGTTTCCTGCGGTGGCGCAGCATGCGTTGCCGGAGCATGAGTACTATTTTCACGAAATTGTCGGCTGTACCGTTGTGACTGAAGACGGAGTGCACATCGGTGTCGTAGACCATATTTTGTGTCCTGGAGCCAACGATGTATGGGTTGTGCGGATGGAGCATGGGGGGTTTGCGTACGTACCGTATATTGCCGATGTCGTTCGTGCAGTCGATGTACGCCGCAAGTGTGTGACCGTGTCATTGATGGAAGGAATTATCCCATGATGATCGATGTGCTCACGTTGTTTCCGGCGATGATCGATGCAGTGTGTGATGCAAGCATTATTGGGCGGGCGCAGCGAGACGGACATGTGTCGATTCGTACGATCAATTTTCGCTATTTTGCTGCTGATTTGCGTGTGGACGATGCGCCGTACGGTGGGGGCGGGGGGATGGTCGTCCAAGCACCACCGGTGTGGGATGCGGTCGATTGTGCGTTGGAGACGGCGCATGTGCGCCACGGACGTCCGCGGGTTGCAACCAGCCGCATCGTATTGCTCTGTCCGCAAGGGGAGCCGCTCAGTCATGCGCGCGCGCACATGTTTGCACAAGAAGAGCACATGGTGTACATTTGTGGCCATTATGAGGGTATGGACGAACGCATTCGTACGCATGTCGCCACAGATGTGGTGTCGCTTGGAGATTTTGTGCTTACGGGTGGGGAGATTGCGGCGTGTGCGATGATCGATGCGGTGACGCGGTTGCGGCCAGGTGTGCTTGGCAATGCGCTTGCGGCGGCACAAGACAGTTTTGTGGCGGGGCGGCTTGAGTATCCGCAGTACACGAGGCCTCCTGTGGTGCGCGGTGTCGGTGTGCCAGAGGCGTTGCTCTCGGGGCATCATGCGCACATCGCGCGGTGGCGGGCGCGAGAGGCGTTGTATCGGACGTGGACGCATCGACCGGACTTGCTTGCACAGCAGGCGTGTACGACAGAAGAAATGCAATGGATCGCCCAGTGGGAGCAATCGTGCAATGGTGGGCGTGAAACGATCGAGGGATAGGAGGTAAACGAAATGAACGAACTTATTCGTCAATTGACGCAAGTCCAATTGCGCAAGGACATCCCGGATTTTCGTCCAGGAGATACGTTGAAAGTGCATGTAAAAGTCAAAGAAGGATCGCGGGAGCGCACGCAGTTGTTTGAAGGAATCGTCATTCGCCGACGTGGAATCGGAGTCAGTGAGACGTATACGGTACGCAAAGTATCGTACGGCGTTGGGGTAGAGCGCACGTTTCCGGTGCACAGTCCGACGGTGGAGCGCATTGAGTTGTTGCGCCGCGGAAAAGTACGTCGGGCGAAGCTGTATTATTTGCGCCGCTTGCGTGGGAAAGCTGCACGCATTAAAGAATTGCGCAAAAGTTAGTTGTGGTGTGGGGGTATTGCGCCACGAAGTGTGTTGCTTCGTGGCTTTTTACGTACATAGTGCAGCGCAACGTACGGTCGTGCGGTTCGTATGATATGGATATGGAAAAAAAGGGGGGGGTGGACTGTGCGGTATGGTGTGCTGTGTTTGGTCATCGGGTGTGGAGTTGTCGGTATCGGTGGGTGGGCGCAGGCGCAGTCGGATGGGTGGGTGCGTGTGGAAGCGTCATCGTTTACGGGGATGCCGGTGTCGGCGATGGACATTGTGCCGCTCTCTCTGGGTGACTTTGCACTTGCGCGTAGTGAAGTGACTGGTGTGCAGTGGACAGAAGTCGCTGATTGGGCACGCACTCAGGGGTACGTCATCGGGGACGTCGCGGTACCAGCGGATGCGTCGTTGCCCGTATCGCGGGTCGCGTACGTCGATGCGATCGTGTGGCTCAATGCATCGTCAGAGCGTGCGGGGAGAGACCCTGTGTACCGCGACGGTCAAGGGAAGGTCATTCGCAATCGTGCGGACGTAGATGCACATGTGCTTGCGGGTGCATACGATGGGGACCGTTTGCCGACTGCGACGGAGTGGACGGTGGCAGCGACTGTATTGGGGACGGTTATGCCGCAGCATAGCGCACAATTTACGGAAACGCTTGGGACTGTGACACATTATTACGATATTGAAGCGCGTGGGATCAAGACGTGGATGTTTGCGGTACAAGAACAGCAAGGACCCGTATACTGGGCGCCACCGTATTCCGAAACCGATGTGCCGCGCGATGCGTCCAAAAATGCGCTCGGACTGCTCGGCATGGATACCTCATTGCGAGAACACGTTGTAAATAAGAAAATGCAGCCGGGGTATGTTGCCGGTGGAGACGCACAAAAGCGTTCGCTTGCGATACAAGATTGTGGTTGTTCGCCAAGTGTTGGCGATGCCCGCATCGGATTGCGCCCTGCGCGCTCTGTCGTGTCTGCACGCACCCATGTCGCATTGCCGACCCCGCATACCGGTGTGGCAGCAGTGACGACACTTGATGCGTCGACGTACACGGCGACCGTCACATGGACCCCTGCATTGATCGACCAGACGTTTGCACCCAATGTTGCGTACACGGCGCGGATTGCCCTGACCGCCAAACCGTCGTACACGGTGGATGGGGCGCAGGTGCGCGTCCCGCGTGCGCGCACGGTGTCGTTTGTGGACGATGTCGTGACGGCGGTGTTTGACAAGACGGCACAGCGCACAGTGCAGATGGTGGACATCCCGACGCGGGGCATAAAGACAGTTCCGACAAGCGACGGCGCCAACAAAGGACGGTCCGCGCCGTTGCCGTTTGCGCTCGGGAGTACGGAAGTGACGCGCGGTGTTTGGAATGAGGTCGCTGGTTGGGCAGTGGCACAAGGATATCGGTTTGCAGCAGGGGCAGACCCATTTTGGAAAGCAGCACCGGATTTGCCGCACATTGTGCGTGCAAAAAACGATTTGTTCGTGTGGCTCAACGCCAAGTCGGCACGTGAGGGGCGCGATCCCGCGTACCGAGATGTGCAAGGACGCATCGTGACCGATGCGACAAAAACGGGTGCAGTCGATGTAATACAGGCGATGGCATACAACGGCTATCGTTTGCCTACAGAGCAAGAATTGACTGTGGCAGGTGCGTTGTTGCCAGCTGGTGATCCAAAGACGTGGGAAAAAAGTGTCGTTGGTACGACAAAAGTTGGAAAAAAGACGACGTATTGGGATTTGGGACATGCGTTTTTTGAACACACGCAGTGTACGGAGGCGTGTTATGGGTTTGGCGGTGCGGGCGATGTCGTGGCTTCGTGGACGGAGCGCGGAGGCGCATTGCGCAAGGTGCCCATGGTTGTTTCAGGATTGGGCACAAATGCGCAGGAATGGTACGTCCAGGCGGACAAGCGGACAGTTGTAGGGAAGGGCGCGGTTCGTGTCGCGCAGTCCTTGATCAAGAGCGCGCAAGATGTGGCGATGCCGTTGATCGCCCCTGTGACGGGCAGAAAGCCCCAAACGCACGTCGATACGTCCGCGTACACAGGGACAGTGGCGTGGACACCGGTAGTACAAAACGGCCGTTTTTCCGCAAGCACAAAATATACGGCAACGGTGTCTCTGCGTGCACGTCCAAAGTTTGCGCTAGATCGCATCATCGTTCCTGGTGCACAAACCATGAAATGGAATGCAAAAAATGCTGTTGTGTCCATAGCGTTTGCACAAACACAGACGATCGTCCCAAGCAAGGAAGTACTCGTGCGCGCAGGATCGCTGACAAAGGTGCCCCTAGGGAAAAAGGAAACAAAATCGATTCGTTTAAAGGACTTTTATGTTTCCAACACGGAAGTGACGTATCGGGACTGGTGGGACATCGTGCAGTGGGCAAAGAAAAACGGGTACACATTTGTAGGCACTGGGACGGAAGGTTCGCGGGGTGTCGCGGGGGCAGCACCGACGGAGCGTCAGTTTGAACCGGTCGTCGATATGGATCAAGCAGATGTATTTGTGTGGCTCAATGCACGATCGGAAAAAAATGGACTGCGTCCAGTGTATACGGATCGAACGGGACGAGTCATTCGCAATGCGGTTGCGGATGCGGCGTTGCTCAAGGATTCCGTGCTCGTACAGTCACTGCGTGCGCAAACTGCGCGCAACGGATATCGGCTGCCCCTCCACGACGAATGGTGGGTGATGGCAACGGCTGCTGGGACGACCCGCGATGCGAACATCCCATCGATCACGACAAAAGAAGGAAAAATAACGCATTATTGGTTCGATGTGTGGAGCGATACGCCCTTGCTCAAGCGCATTGCGTGGTTCGGGGGTGTGCAGCATACCCAACCGGTCGGACAAAAGAACCCATCGCCCATAGGAATGTATGATGTGTTTGGCAACGCACAGGAGTGGGTATTTTTCCCTGAAGGACGAAAACATCCTTTGTTCGGCAGTGTTTCTTATGTCGCTGGAGTGGGAGGAGACATTTTTTCGAGCAAACCATCTGTGCAGCCGTGTGGCAATTTGGATGGATGCATCCAGCAAGTGTTCGGCATGCGCATCGTGCGTACGCGGTAACCGATCGATGCGCACGATCGCTCGTTGCATTGCATGCATTCATGCGCATCCGTATGGAAAACATCGTTCCAGAGCGCTGTATGCGTTAAGGAAGCAACATGCGTTTTTGTGGAACGGGCACATGTGTTGAAATACGGATGCGTATCCGTTATGGGAGTTTTGCGTTCCGTGCACATAGTTTGGTAAGATCGACGATGTGCGTACAGGACGATGTGAAAAACGTCATGGAAGGGGGAGCATGCATGGAATGGATGGAGGAAAATAAGTTTTCTTGGAAAATTGAGTTGCTCCATTGGGTGAAGTGGTTGGTCATTTTTATCGTGCTGTTTGGGGGCATCCGCTTTTTTTTGTTTGCGATGTACATCGTAAACGGAGAATCGATGAACCCGACGCTGCAAGACAGCGAACGCGTACTGGTGAATAAGATCGTGTATCGCATGCGTCCACCGGAGCGTGGTGAAATTATTGTGTTTCAAGCGACGAAAGAAGAGCAGTACATCAAGCGCGTCA
>JAGWXQ010000059.1 GCA_018969805.1 Paenibacillaceae bacterium
ACAATCCATAAGCCAACGGATGGAGGGGGGATAGCACATCGTAGAACGAGTCCATATAGACGCAACAATCCATAAGCCAACGGATGGAGGGGGGATAGCACATCGTAGAACGAGTCCATATAGACGCAACAATCCATAAGCCAACGGATGGAGGGGGGATATGACCAACGATCTGTTTTTGCGCGCATGCAAAGGTGCGCACACGGAGCGCGTGCCTGTGTGGTATATGCGCCAAGCGGGCCGATACGATCCGGAGTATCGTGCGTTGAAAGAAAAGTACTCCTTGCTCGACATTTGTGCCCAACCCGAGTTGGCGGCACGGGTGACGATGATGCCTGTGCACAAGCTCGGTGTCGATGCGGCGATATTGTACTCGGACATTATGAACCCGCTTGCCTCGATGGGCATTTCGTTTGATATCGTCGCCCACGTCGGACCCGTCGTGCATACGCCTGTGCGGTCGATGCGGGATGTCGCTGCTTTGCGCCCGATTGATGTGGAAGGCGATCTGGGGCATATTGTGCAGACGATTCGGTTGTTGCGCACGCAGTTGACGGTGCCACTCATTACGTTTGTTGGAGCACCGTTTACGCTCGCGAGCTATGTGATTGAAGGTAAGCCGACGAAGCGCTTTTTTTTGACCAAGCAGCTCATGTACCGCGAACCCGACGTGTGGCGTGCACTGATGGATGCTCTTGCAGACATGGTGATCACGTATGCACGCGCCCACGTGGCAGCGGGTGCACAAGCGATCCAGATGTTCGATAGCTGGGTCGGAGCACTCAGTCCTACGGACTACACCACGTATGTGTTGCCGTCGGTGCGGCGCATATATGAGGCGCTGCGGCACCTCGGTGTACCGCGCATTTATTTCCCCGGAGTCGCCTCTGGAGAATTGCTGCACACGCTGCGCGATGTGCCGATAGACGTGATCGGACTGGACTGGCGGGTACCGATACCGAAAGCACGGGAGCGGCTCGGAGCAGCACAAGCGATTCAGGGCAATTTGGATCCGCTGTTGCTGGAAGCGCCGTTTGACGTGCTTGTCGCGCACACGCAGCGCATCGTAGATGAAGGGAGACAGTGCCCCGGATACATTTTTAATTTGGGACACGGGCTGTATCCCGAAGCATCGCTTGCGCAGCTGCAGCGGCTGACCGAATGGATCGGCATGCATACGGAAACAAGGGGGCATATATGAAAAAACGCGCCGTACTCGTAATGTCCTACGGTACGCCGGCACATGCGGACGATGTCCTGGCGTACTACACGCACATTCGCAAAGGAAGACCACCATCCGAGCAACAGTTGGCAGACTTGCAAGAGCGGTATGCGGCCATAGGTGGAACGTTTCCATTGCGCGCAAACACCGACCGCCAAGTCATCGCTTTGCAGCAAGCGCTCGCCGATGCGCGCCCCGAATGGGACGTCGTTTGCGTGCAAGGGCTCAAGCATGCGACACCGTTTGTCGAAGACGGCATCGCCCACATGGTCGATACGGGCGTGACGCATGCGATTGGCATCGTTCTCGCTCCGCATTATTCGAGCATGAGCGTCGGTACGTATATCCAAAGGGCACAAGTGGCTGTGCAAGGACACCCGCTTGCACTGCGCTGTGTCGAGCGCTACGGCATGCATCCGAAGCTGATCGGGTTGCTCGCTGCCCGTGTGCAAGAACAGCGTACAGAAGACACCCACGTAGTGTTTACGGCACACAGTTTGCCTGCACGCATTTTGGAGCGCAACGATCCGTATCCGGACGAATTGCTCGCGACAGCGCGCGCGATTGCCAACGTACTGCAGCTCAAGCAGTGGTCGTTTGCTTGGCAAAGTGCGGGACAAACTGGGGAACCGTGGTTGGGCCCGGATGTGCTGGAGCACATCGATGCGCTGTATGCGCAGGGGGTGCGGTCGCGCATACTCATTTGTCCGATCGGATTTGTGTCTGATCACTTAGAAGTATTGTACGATTTGGATCAAGAGGCGGTCGCGCATGGGGCGCGGCTGGGCATCGACGTACGCCGTACACGGATGCTCAACGACGATGCGCTGTATATGGATGTTCTTACAGATGTCATTTGTGCGGTGGCAGATGGATTTTGGACGTGAGCCGGCGCGCTGCAGCACGCCGTGGGCGGCTTGTTGTGGTTGGTGGGGGGATTACGGGGCTGTGTGCTGCGCATACGTGGTGCACGATGGCGATCGATGCAGGTGCGCCTGTCGATGTGGTCGTGTATGAGCAGGCAGACCGCTGGGGTGGACTCATTCGGACGATGGTGCGCGACGGATGCACGGTGGAGTGTGGTCCAGATGCGTTGCTTGTGCGCAAAGGCGGGCTTTTGTCGTGGATGCGCACGCTCGGACTGACCGATGCGCTCGTGCCTCAGGCCCCTACGGGTCGAACGGTGTACGTGTGGGGGGACGGTGTGCACGTTCTGCCACAGGCGATGTTGCTCGGTGTACCGCTGAGTACTGATGCACTCGATGCGATCGATTGGATCGACGATGCGGCCAAGGCGCGTGCATGGGCAGAGCAAGATACGCCCTTTGTGCCTGATGGCGACGGATCGCTCGGGTCGTTGCTGCGAAAGCGGTTTGGGACAGAATGGACGGATGCGGTGATGCGCCCGTTGCTCGGGGGCATTCATGCGTGCAGCATCGATGCGTTGAGTGCGCAGGCGGCGTTTCCGCAGTTGTGGGACGCACTGCACACCCATGGGAGTATGATTCGTGCGTTGCGCGCGCGGGCACCAGAAGATGCGGACGTGCCAGAGCAGTGCAAAAAAAGTGCGTTTGTGTCCGTGCGTGGGGGGTTAGGGACGATCGTCGATGCGCTCGTGCGCGATTTGGAGCGGTTTGGGTGTACGATGCGCTTGGGAGTCGATGCACAGTCGATCAATACGCGCGATGCGGATGCGGTCATCGTGACGGCACCCCCGTGGCACGTTTCGCTTGCACACATGCCACGCATTCAGGCGACGAGTGTCGCATACGTCGTTCTGGCGTACGATGCGCGGGACGTTTCGTTGCGTCCAGGGTCGGGCTTTGTCGCCCAAGAGCGCCCAGGGCGCATGATTACCGCGTGTACGTGGACATCGCAGAAGTGGCCGCATACGGCACCCCCGTCGCGGACGTTGATGCGGTGCTACGTCGGGCGCATGCACGACACGCGGTGGATGGAGCTGGACGATGCTGCGCTTGCAGCGGCGGTACGCAAAGACCTTGCACAGGCGCTGGGCATCGTGTGCCCGCCGCTATGGACGCATATCGAGCGGTTGTCCGATGCGTTGCCCCACTATGCACCAGGGCACATCGCGCGCGTCTCTGATGCGCGGAAGACGCTTTCGGCGCATCGGACGTACATCGTCGGCAAGGCGTATGATGGGGTCGGCATACCGGATTGTATGCGCAGTGCAGCGGATGCGGCGATGCACGCGTGGCATGCGGTGACGGAGTGACGGCATCGCACAAATGCGTGTGAAAAAGGAGGGGGCATATGGGACAACAAGGTGTGATCGGACCGCGTTCGGTCGCAGCGTACGCCGAAGCGCAGCGATGGATGCCCGGTGGGGTCAATTCTCCAGTGCGGGCGTTTCGTTCTGTGGGTATGACTCCATTTTTCGTGCACAGTGCGTCGGGCAGCCGCATTACGGACATCGATGGACAGACGTACATTGATTATGTATGTTCGTGGGGGCCATTGATTGCAGGCCACGCGCATCCACACGTCGTCCGTGCGATTCAGGAGGCGGCTGCCCAAGGGACGAGCTACGGGGCACCGACGTGCATCGAAACACAGCTGGCACAGCTCGTGTGCACGCTCGTGCCGTCGATCGATGTCGTGCGTTTTGTCAATTCGGGGACAGAAGCGACGATGAGCGCGATTCGCCTCGCCCGCGGGTATACGGGCAGGCGCAAAATCGTCAAGTGCATCGGGTCGTACCACGGGCATAGCGACGGACTGCTTATTCGCGCGGGATCAGGCATCGCGACGCTCGGATTGCCCGATAGCCCCGGTGTGTTGGCGGATGTGGCGCAGCATACGTTGCTGATCCCGTACAACGATCCCGATGCGCTGGACGCAGCATGCGCACGGCATGGTGACGACATTGCGGCGGTTATTATCGAGCCGATTGCTGGAAATATGGGGGTCATCCCCCCTGTACCCGGCTATTTGGCGCACGTTCGTGCAGCGACACAGCGGTGTGGCGCGTTGCTCATCTTCGATGAGGTCATGACGGGATTTCGTGTCGGACGGGCAGGTGCCCAAGGGCGATACGACGTGCTGCCTGATGTGACGTGTCTCGGAAAAATACTCGGCGGGGGATTGCCCGTCGGAGCGTATGGTGGTGCGGAAGCAATCATGCGGTGCATCGCCCCAGACGGACCGATTTATCAGGCGGGGACGCTATCGGGAAACCCATTGGCGATGGCTGCTGGATTGGCGACACTCCAATTGTGCATGGAAGATGGCGTATACGATGCGTTAGAACAAAAAACGCACGAGCTGGAAATCGGCTTGTTGGATGCAGCGCAAACGTACGATGTGCCGCTGACGATTCATCGCGTCGGCTCGATGATGTGTCCGTTTTTTGCCCAAGGACCGATTCGAAATTACGAAGATGCAAAGCGCACGAATACGGAGCTGTTTGCCTACGTATTTCGTCATTTGCTCAAAGAAGGCGTCAGCATTCCTCCGTCGCCGTTTGAAGGATGGTTTCTCTCGCTTGTGCATACGGCAGACGATATTGCACATACGATTGATGCATTTGGGCGTGCCCTCGCGTCCTACGTCGATTGATGCGCATGGGCGGGAAGCAAAATCCAATCTCCAGCGGTGACGGTGCTTCCGGTATGGTGCGTCAGCAGCTCCGCCGTCGTCACACCACAGCGGGCGGCGATGGAGTGGATGGTATCGTCTGGAAGTGCTACGACGAAGCGCATCGGCGTACTGTCGTCGTGCTCCCTGTCGTGCGCCAACATTTGTGACCACGCAGCGCATTGTTGCGGAGAATCGATAGGAACTGGGGGCATCGGCACAGGCGTTGGTACGGGCGTTGGTACGGGCGTCGGCATAGGCGTTGGTACGGGCGTCGGCACAGGCGTTGGTACGGGCGTCGGCATAGGCGTTGGTACGGGCGTTGGTACGGGCGTTGGTACGGGCGTTGGTATGGGTTCAGGGATCGGGTCGGGACGTGAAGCGGGTGGTTGTTCGGATTGTAGGCGCACGTCGTCGCTTGCGCGTTCTGTCACGTGTTCGGTCTCTTCGGATTGTGCAGTGATGCGCTGGACACCAAGGATGACGAGCATGCCGGTCACTTCGATGGCGCGCGGTGCGACGACCGCCACATCAAGCGATTCGACGGTGACGCTGACGTCTTCCTCGTTGATGAGACGATGGTCTGGTACGTGCAACGATACGACGATCGTATGTTCGAAAGACAGCGTTTGCGTTCTTTTGACGGGTGTGTACGTACCGTGCAGCACGAGCTGTCCACTGATGTGCAGTGGATCGTGGCGCGACATGTGCAGCTGTGGATGCAGTTGCGCGTGCATGAGTGTATCGATGTCTGCGGTCAGTGAGACGAGTTCGATGCGCTCGGACAGCTCGAGCCGCAGTCCAGTCGGTCGTTCCATCGGCATTGCCCCCTCTGAATATGGATGAGAGGAAGTATATGCGCTCGGGGGTGTGTATAGCACACGTCGTGCGTGTGCACGTCACCAGGGGGCGATGCTTGTTTTTTTGTTTTTTGCAAAAAAAAGACCCCTTTTGTACAAAGGGATTGTACGCATCCGTATTGCAAACCATCGATCCGTTCCACAAAAACGCCTTTCGCTTCCTCGGCGCATACAGCCTTCTCAAGCGATGTTTTCAATAGAGGATTAGCGGTTGTAAAACTCTACGATTTGTTTTTCATCGATTTCCTGTGGCAGTTCGGAACGATCGGGATAGCGCGTGTACTTTCCTTCCAGCGTCGCCTCTTGGAAATCCAAGTAGTTTGGCAAAAAACTGCGCTTTGCCAACGCTTCTTTGATCGATGAGCGATTGCGGCTGCGTTCGATGACACCGACGACATCGTTTGGTGTGAGCGTGTAGGAGGCGATATCGACGCGCTTGCCATTGACGGTGATGTGTCCATGAGCGACAAGCTGGCGTGCACCCGCGCGCGTATTGGCGAATCCTAAGCGATATACGATGTTGTCGAGGCGACTCTCAAGCAAGATGAGAAAGTTTTCCCCTGTGACACCAGCACGTTTCGTTGCGCGGACAAACAAATTGCGAAACTGCTTTTCGCCCAACCCATACATATGGCGCAGTTTTTGTTTTTCCATGAGCTGTAGTCCGTATTCACTCATTTTTTTTCGTTGCCCGGGGCCATGCTGTCCTGGAGGAAACGGACGCTTGAGCTCTTTGCCGCTGCCCGTCAATGAAATGCCTAGACGACGGGAAAGTTTAAATTTTGGACCTGTGTATCGTGCCATCGATGCCACTCCTTCAGGTAAAGTACGGGGGATCATTTTCGTGACGTCGCCGTCGGTCTGTGACGAGCCTCGACTTTTTATTGCAGCCGCTTGTCGTGGGGCACAGTCCGACGACCATCCACGCAACATCGTTCGTGCACAATCCCTCACAAAGAATGATTGTACCGTACGTACAGATGCCCTGTCAACGGCAGTCGATGCACACAGTTGTGGTGCGTCCGATGTCAGAGGATGTGCACCATTCTTGTTGCCATGATACGATCGTTTTTGTGAGGGAAAAAGAACCTCCTTACGCATGTGTCTTCAAAACGATGCATGTGGTGCGGTGTGTGCGCGGGGTGGGACTAAGGAAAACCAGGGAGTGTCTGATGGGAGTCTGAAAGGTGGCTTTTATAGCAAGCAGTTGCTGTTTCGCTTTAAGGACGAAATAAGCATCGTGCTGATAAACTTGGAATTGCAAGGGACAATGTGGCATTTGATGGCGGGAACACGACAGTGAATGTGTGGGTAGAAGAAAGAAATTTGACTGTTGTGCCCAAAAATTTTGGAGCGTTGAGCACAAACGTCTTTTTATTGGAAAAAATGAGCATGAAGAGAAAAATATTTTTGACTTTGACAGCAAAATACAATGTACGATGCGTATAATTATGAAGAATGACAAATTCATACCTTAGAGGAACAATGTTCATCAAAATCCGTTGCATCTAAATTTTTTTCTGAAATAATGCATGTTATAGGCAGATGGGAATATAGGGCAAACCATCGAAAAATATTTTTGCGTAACATGACCTTTACGGTGTCTTTGGATGTATTTCTAGAGGTTTGAACGTAGTGGAGGCACCATTACTCTTTTTTATCGTAATAATCTCAAGAAGTGGTACAATGCCCATGGCGATGCAGCACACCTGCACATCGCTTTCGATGGCGTTCAATGCTTGTGCTATTGTCAATTGTTCCTGCACCGTGACTACGTCGAGTGGATCTGATGCGCCTTTTCGAAAAGTGTCCACTTTGGTTGATCAGTTACAGATTCCGATGCGACATAATCTTCATCGAATGTGCCTCACAACAAGAAGGTGTATTGTTGCGTCCTGTATTTGTCTGTTGAAATTGAGAATGAATATGTAGCATTTGATTTATTTAAAAACTGAGTTTTTCGTCTACGAAATGAATTTTCTTCAACAATTTTTGACATAGGGTGTACGGTGTGGTATTCTTGCAAATGGATATTGGGCAGTTTTTAGAGGCATCAGAAACGACATGGGAGTAGGTACTTCTGTGTTGTTCAGTCGCGAACGAAAATATTGTTGAATAGGAGTGTTGAGCATGAGTCGAAAAGCATGGGCCGCAGTCATCGTGTGCAGTATCGTATTGATCGGGGGAGGGGTGGTCGTTGCCCAAGTTGTCGGAGGGGTCATCCAAGGGCTGACTTCTGGATTGTCCTTTTCGTCATTGGACGGACAGTCATCTGGAAAAAAGTTTGAAGAAGTCATCGTCTCGGGAACGAACAATGAGCGCATCGTGCAGGTGTTTGTAGAAGG
>JAGWXQ010000060.1 GCA_018969805.1 Paenibacillaceae bacterium
TCGATGTTTTCACCGCCCAGCGTGGCGAACCAACCTCCCCAGCCACGCGACAAGCAGCGGTTTCCGACATTGGAGATCATCGGAGCGGTGCACGGAACGTATATCGTTGGGCACGATGCGGAGGGGATGGTGCTGATCGACCAACATGCCGCGCACGAGCGCGTGCATTATGAACGCATCCTCCAGGCGTTTTCTGAGCAACACGAGTGCGTGCAGCCGTTGCTCATCCCGCGATTGGTCGAGCTGACACCAGTGCAGCACGCGCTCGTTACGCAGCGCGCGGAGCTGTTGGTTGCGATCGGTGTCGTAGTAGAGCCGTTTGGCGGGCATGCGCTGCTCGTACGCGCGCATCCTCCGTGGATGGAAGATGCGCTGCACGACATCATCGAATCGGTGCTCGTGCAAGGGCGCTTTGATCGCATGGAGTGGCGCGATCATACGGCAAAGCGTTTGGCGTGCCGATCGTCTGTGCGTGCGCACGAGCCCCAGACGATCGAAGCGATGCGCGACCTCGTGCACCAATTGTCCGCATGCACTGATCCGTTTATGTGTCCGCACGGAAGACCGACGATGGTCCGCTGGTCGGCACACGATCTTGCCAAACGATTTGGGCGGTCGTCATGATTGCGGTGACGTCGAGCCACCACACTGCTGCGATCGCCCGTGCACAGCGCATCGCCATCACATGGGGCATACCGTATGTGCCGCGCGGTGCGTCGTCCATCGATGCATTGTGCGCGGACCATGCACCGTTGATCGTCGTCGGTGCGGACACCGTCCGCTGCGTCTGTGCGCCCCAGCACAGCGTTGCATGGCACCCGAGTATGGGGCTTCTTCGTGCGAAGCGGTTGCTCCAGGGGCATCCTGATCCACTGCTGGCGTATGCGGACGTACAGCCCGGCGATCGCGTCGTCGATGCGACCGCAGGACTGTGTACGGATGCGTTGGTGTGCGCGTTTGCCGGTGCATCCGTCATTGCGATCGAAGCGAGCTTGCCGATTGTGATTGTCGTTCATGAAGGTTTATCTACGCGTTCATATTCGTTATTTGATCAGACGTTGCAGCACGTGCGCATTGTACATGACACACATACAGCCTGGATGCTGCGTGCGCCTGCGCGCTCTGTCGATGCGGTATTGTTTGATCCGATGTTTCATGCGCCGATCGTTTCGGCGGCACTTGATGCATTGCGTCCGGTCGTATGTCCCGATGCATTGAGTGATGAGGCGATCGCTCATGCTGTGCGTATCGCACGCAAGCGCATTGTGATCAAGCAGCGCGCGGACAGTCCGCTTCTGCAGCGCGTACAGTGCATGTGGGGCGCACACGTGCATCGCCATCGCCGCGTCGCGTATGCGGTCATTGACTGCGCTGCGCGCGTATAAGAGGGGAATCGCACTGTGACAAACAAAAAACCGTTGCTCGTGCTGTGTGGCCCGACCGCTGTAGGAAAATCCGCGCTGGCGATGGACATCGCCCAAGCAACCGCTGCCGAAATTGTGAGTGCAGATGCGTACCAAATGTATCGGGGGATGGACATCGGCACGGCAAAACCGTCGGTTTTCGATCGCGCGCGTGTCCCGCACCATATGATCGATGTTTGCGATCCGCATCGGCCGATGAGTGTGGCGGCGTACAAGGAACGCGCGCAGCAAGCGATCGCGGACATTCATGCGCGCGGGGTGTTGCCCGTGCTCGTCGGTGGGAGTGGGTTGTATTTTTCCGCGGTTGTTTACAATTATGCGTTTGAAAACGAGCCTGATGCACAAGCACGGCGTGCGTATTGGGCGGCGCAAGCTGCTGCGATCGGCAGTGCAGCACTGCACGCACAGCTCAAGCTGCGTGATCGCAGCGCGGCGCAGCGCATTCATCCGCACGACACGGTGCGCATCGTCCGTGCGCACGAGCGGTGCGATGTGTTTGGCAGTGCGGCACATGGAAATGAAAAAAACGTCCGTCAGTCGCCGTATACGCTGTGCATGATCGCGTTGACGATGGAGCGCGCACAGTTGTACAGCCGCATCGATGCGCGTGTCGAAAACTTCGTGCGGCACGGGCTGAAAGACGAAGCGCTGGCGCTGATGGAGCGTTTCGTGGATGCGCAGAGTCCTGTCCGCAGTGCGATCGGGTACAAAGAATGGGCCGCGTACGCATCGAATGAATGGACATTGGAGCAGACGGCTGCTGCGATCGCGCAGCATACACGCCAGTTTGCCAAGCGCCAGCTGTCGTGGCTGCGCACCATGCCTGAGGTGCAGTGGATCGATGCCACATCGTGCGATCCGATTTGTCAACGCCGCCAAGCGTATGCTATGATGCAACAAGTGCTCGGAAGTACTTGAGCGCGCATGCGTACGTTGTGGCAAACTGTGAGAGGAGCATCGTCTTTATGAACAAAACAGGTGGATTGCAAGACTATTATTTGAACCGTGTGCGCAAAGACAACACACCGGTCATCGTTTATTTGATCAACGGCTTTCAGTTGCGGGGATTGATTAAGGCGTTTGACAATTTTACGATCGTTTTAGAAGGCGATGGAAAGCAACAAATGATTTATAAGCACGCGATATCGACGTTTGTCCCCCAACGCCCGATCGTACTGCAAGCAAACGACGGAGGCGACCATGTAGTGCGCAAACCACGTCCACCACAGCAAGACGACGCGCCCGCTCTGTGATCGTTTGGGGCATCGGTTGTACTTTTTTTGGTGCGCCATTTTTTTGCATGTCCCCGCATGTGGAGGTGAGCGGTCATTCGTGACGCACAAGCGTTGACGCGCAATTTTTGTATTATTGCCCATATCGACCATGGAAAATCGACGCTCGCCGATCGCATCATCGAATTGACGGGCACTGTGCAAGCGCGCGAGATGCAAGACCAATTGCTGGATCAGATGGATCTTGAGCGCGAGCGGGGCATTACGATTAAGCTTCAGGCTGTGCGCATTCCGTATCGCGCAGACGATGGCTTGTTGTATACGCTCAATCTGATCGATACGCCAGGGCACGTGGACTTTACGTACGAAGTGTCGCGGTCGCTTGCCGCGTGTGAAGGTGCGGTACTCGTCGTCGATGCGGCACAAGGCATCGAGGCGCAGACGTTGGCAAACGTCTACTTGGCGCTGGACAACAATTTGGAAATCGTACCGGTCATCAACAAAATTGATTTACCGAGTGCGGAGCCTGAACGCGTCCGGCAAGAAATCGAGACGGTAATCGGTTTGGATGCACGCGATGCGGTATTGGCATCGGGAAAAAGTGGCATTGGCATTCGGGACATTTTGGAGCAGGTCGTCCGGATCGTGCCGCCACCAAAAGGCGACGAGCATGCGCCACTCAAAGCGCTTATTTTTGACTCTCATTACGATGCGTACAAAGGGGTAATCGTGTACGTACGTGTCGTCGATGGGCGCATTAGACCGGGGACGGTCATCCGGTTTATGGCGACGGACAAAGTGTTTTCTGTGATTGAGGTCGGTGTTTTTCGCCCCAAAATGACGATTGTCGATGAACTCGGTGCGGGGGATGTTGGATTTGTCGTCGCTGGTGTCAAAAACGTGAAAGACACGCGCGTAGGCGACACGATGACGGAGGCGCACCGACCGGCGGATGCGCCGTTGCCGGGATATCGGAGGCTCAATCCGATGGTGTTTTGTGGTTTGTATCCTGTCGATACGGCGCAATACACCGCGTTGCGCGAAGCACTTGAAAAGCTTGAGCTCAACGACTCGTCGTTGCGGTACGAACCAGAGACGTCGCAGGCGCTCGGATTTGGGTTTCGATGCGGTTTTTTGGGTTTGTTGCATATGGAAGTCATTCAAGAGCGCATCGAGCGCGAGTTTGGCATTACGATGATTACGACCGCCCCGAGCGTCGTGTTTCACGTGACGTTGACTGATGGGACGGTCATGCACATCGAAAATCCAGCGTTTATGCCTGAGGCACAGCGCATTGCGTGTATTGAGGAGCCGTACGTATTGGCATCGATGATCGTACCGCAGCAGTACGTTGGTACGCTGATGGAGCTGTGCCAACAAAAGCGTGGCGAATACATCGACATGACGTTCATGGACGAACACCGTGTCGTGTTGAAATACGCGCTTCCGTTGACGGAAATTGTGTACGATTTTTTTGATCAGCTCAAGTCGCGTTCAAGAGGGTATGCGTCGTTTGATTATGAGATGCAAGGCTTACGCAAATCGGCACTCGTCAAAATGGACATTTTGCTCAATGGAGAAAAAGTCGATGCGCTGTCGTTTATCGTGCATCGCGATCAAGCGTTTCATCGCGGGCGGCTGTTGTGCGAGAAGCTCAAAGACATCATTCCCCGGCATATGTTTGAAGTACCGATCCAAGCGGCGATTGGGCAAAAAATTATTGCCCGCGAGACGGTCAAAGCGATGCGCAAAAACGTCCTTGCCAAGTGCTATGGGGGCGATATCACGCGCAAACGCAAACTGCTGGAGAAGCAAAAAGAAGGCAAAAAGCGCATGAAGCAAGTTGGATCGGTCGATTTGCCACAAGAGGCGTTTATGGCGGTACTCAAAATGGACTCGTAATGCGGAGGTGGTGGCGATGCAGCATTGGCGGCACGCGCCGCACGCGTTGTACGTACACGTGCCCTTTTGTCCGAGCAAGTGTCATTATTGCGATTTTTTTTCCATCGCGCAAGCACATCCGCCGATCGATGCGTACGTCGATGCTGTGCTGGAAGAGGCGGTGCACACGACCACAGAGTGTACGCCTGAGGCGATCAATACGGTGTTTGTCGGAGGGGGCACACCGACGGTGCTGTCTGCGGGGCAGCTGTCGAAGTTGTTTCAGGGGCTGGCACGCGTTTTTTGTCTGACGCGCGCGGCCGAGTGGACGGTCGAGGCAAACCCCGGTACATTGGACATCGACAAGCTCTTCTCCATGCGGGAGGCGGGGGTCAATCGACTGAGCATCGGTGTGCAGACGTTTAGAGACGACCTCTTGCGTGCGCTTGGGCGGGTGCACGATCGCGCTGATGTAGTGCGTGCTTTGGAGCTGGTGCACGAAGTCGGCTTTCCGGACGTATCGATCGATTTGATGTACGGATTGCCCCATCAGACGCTGACCGATGTACAGGAGAGTGTGCGGGAAGCACTTGCTCTTGGGGTTACGCACATTTCGGTATACGGACTAAAAGTCGAGCAAGGTACAGCTTTTTATGCTTGGCAACAACAAGGCGCACTGCACCGCCCTGAAGAAGAGGAAGAAGCGTCGATGTTTGCTTGGATATGCGATTATGTGGCTGCACATGGGTACAAGCAGTACGAAGTCAGCAATTTTGCCCGTGCCGGACATCGATCCAAGCACAACACAGTGTATTGGCGCAATGAAAGCTACTACGGCATCGGTGCTGGGGCGCACGGTTACGTCCGGGGCGTGCGTCACGAAAACATAAAAAACGTGCAATCGTACATCCGTGCACCGCACCGCGCGCGGAATTCGTGCACCGATGTCCGCATCGTCGAAGCGATGGAAGAAATGATGATGCTGCGGCTGCGTTTGCTGGACGAAGGTGTTCCGTTTGTGGCGTTTCAAGAGCAATTTGGGGTGTCGCTCGTTGACGTATTTGGGCACGTTCTTGAACGATTGGTGCAAAAAGGATGGATCGACATCACCGCAGAACAGATTACGTTGACCAACGCCGGTTTGTGGATGGGAAATGAAGTATTTGGTGCATTTTTGGGGGAAGCCCGATACGCAGTGCACACGTGAGGTGAAGATACCATGCAGCGCTGGGATACGCGGCGTGCGGTGCCAGCAGACGCACTCGGCATTACAAAATTGATTGCACACTATGCGGCACAAGGGCTCATGTTGCCCCGGTCTTTGGATACGGTCAATAGGCAAATCGATACGTTTGTTGTGGCATCCGAAGACGATGGAAGCGTGATTGGGTGTGGATCGTTGACCCAGCTGGGGGCGGACCTCGTCGAGATCCGTTCGCTCGGTGTGCATCCAGAGTGGATCGGACAAGGCATCGGCAAGCGCATCGTCGGCGCGCTTGTAGACACTGCGCGCGCACGCGGCATCGGGACGGTGATGGCACTGACGTATGAGGTCGCGTTTTTTGAGCGCAATGGCTTTACCGTCGTCGTCAAAGACATTTTTCCTGAAAAGGTGTGGCGTGATTGCATCCATTGTCCAAAGCAGCACAATTGCGACGAGATCGCCGTCGTACGCAGATTGCGCGAGGAGGACCCCCACGCTACGCACAACGCATCATTTCAAGACCGATAGTGGGGAGGTGTACGATTGGAACCATGCATATTTTGTCGCATCGCACGCGGTCTATTGCCTTGCAAAAAAGTGTATGAGACGGATACGTTGCTTGCATTTCATGATATTGCCCCGATCGCACCGGTACACATTTTGTTCATTCCAAAAGTACACATTCCGTCGTTTCATGAGCTTGCCGTATGCGACGGAGCACTTGCGTGGATGAATGATCTGATGTCAGCTGTGCGTATTGTCGCGGACGAATATTGCCTCAATGGCTACCGCCTTGTCACCAACATCGGTGCCGATGGTGGACAAGTCGTTGACCACGTCCATATCCACATGCTCGGTGGACAGCCGATCGGACCGATGCGTGTCGGCGCGCAGCCCGCTTCAATAGATTGACGCGTGGAAAGTCATATTGACAGCGACACGCAAATGCCCTATGATTGATGTATAGGCAGTCGTACGCATCCCGTTTGGACAACACATCGTACTGCTGTGGGAATTTTTCGGTAAGATAGATCGGTCATACGGATGCGTACGGCGTATGGAAGCCTATGTGTGGGGGGAGGGATTCGCGTGTCTGAGACAAAGGTGAAAAAAAATGAACCGATCGAAGCCGCTCTTCGACGATTTAAGAAGACGCTCTCCAAAGAAGGCGTTATGGCGGAAGTGAAAAAGCGTCGGCATTATGAGAAACCGAGTGTAAAAAGAAAAAAGAAATCCGAAGCCGCCAGAAAGCGGACGTTTTAACCAGTTATGACAGGACGCACATCTTTGACGTGTGTCTTTTTTTATCCCAACGCATACTGATACCCGCTTGAAAACAGTTATCCAGGGGAGTGTGCGCCGAGGAAGCAAAAAGTGGTTTTGTGAAACAGATCTATGAATGGGCAATGCGTTATACAACGAAGTTTTTCTCCTTCGCCGCAAAAAGCCACACTCTGTATCGATGTGTTCAATCAGGAATGATGTGTCGAGAGAGGCTATGGAGGGGATGGTCATGAGTCCATTGGCATGGTTGGTCATTGGCGTTGTGCTGTTGTTTTTGGAGTTGTGGTTGCCGACGTTTGGTGTTTTGGCCATAGCGAGTGCGTTTTCGATCGGTGTTGGGGTGTGGATGTTGTTGCAAGATACGGTGTTTGCGCCGTGGGCTACGGAAGGTGTTGTTCTCACTGTCTTGATCGTGTTTGCGGGAAGTGCGTTTGTGTTGTGGAGGCTGGGCGTTTGGCGGCGCATTGAGCTGCGGGATACGGTCGCACCTGTACCGGAGCGTCCGGCGGTAGAGATCGGATCGTACGGTGTCGCGCATACGGTGTTGCGACCGATCGGCGTCGTTGTGTTTGACGGTGTACCGATGCATGTCGATGTGCAGACGCAAGGGGAGTTTATCGATCGCGGGATGCGTGTACAGTGCGTGCACATCGATGGCAAGCGGGTGATCGTCCAAAAAGTAGAAGACGCATACATGCACAATAAGGAAAACATCAATCACATACAAAAAGAGGGGGAGTAAACAATGGATTTTCTTACAATTGTGCTGTATATCGTACTCATTATCGGGTTTATTGTTTTTTTGCGCTTTTTTCCATTTATGCTGTGGATCGCGGCACTGGCGTCTGGTGTACGTATCGGCATCGTGACGTTGATTGCGATGCGGCTGCGGCGGGTCATACCCAATCGCATCGTAAATCCAATGATTCAAGCGACGAAGGCGGGACTTGGT
>JAGWXQ010000061.1 GCA_018969805.1 Paenibacillaceae bacterium
TCCAAAAAAACGTTGCGACTTGTTGCTCAAGAGCAACAACTTCGCTTTTTGTGCGATTGTCCAATAAGATGAAAAATTCGTTGATCGGTGCCATAATGTCTTTTTTGTACTTATGATACTGCTCATCGTGCATAATTCGAATGGCAAATTGCTGGTTCGTTTCTCCTTGTTGTTTCAGTTTGAGCGCCTCGTCACTCAGCACGCCTTTCATGGCGTTCATCGCGATCACTTCCACAGAGACGAGTCCATTGGAGTTGTTTTCGGCTTCCGTCAATTTGGCAAATTCTTCTTGCGTAAACCCAAGATCTTCCATGCGTTTTTTTAGTGCGCGCGCCTCACCGTCTCCAGTCGGTTTGGATCCAGTAACTGCATAAAAATCCCAATAAATTTTTTCGTAGTTGATTGGTCGTGGTTTTTCTCCGTTTCGAATAGCCAAAATGTCCATATACATTTGTTCGTACCGTGATTCCCCGCCAGAGGCGACATACGTGCGCGCCAAACGCGTTAGGTCGTCTGAGCTTTGACGCAGTTCATCGGCGATCAATTGAGATTGGTATCTCTTTTCTTGAACATTTTTTAATGAGTTTTGGCTAAAATAGAGCAATCCAGAACATGCTGCAAGACCTAAGAACAATGCAACTAAAATTGAATACAGGACGAAAAATTTTTTTCTGATTCCCATAAAAGTTAACCTCCTATTTTTAAAATAAAATCCTAAAATAGTTACAACCTCAAAGTGGGGCGTTGCCATTATGATGCGCATACTGCTGCCGACACTATCCCTGAAATGAGAAATCCTCCTCGTCGAGCATCGATTCTTCCATTTTTGTGGACTTTTTTCGTCTTGTTTGTGTCACCGGTTGCTGTGCTTGTACGCCATTCCCGTACAAAAATTGCCGTAGTTTCCCAACAATGGTGTTGAGTTCTTCTGCTTGTGCCATTAGTTCTTCCGATGAAGCGGATCCTTCTTCAGCAACAGCGGCGTTTTGTTGGACGACTTGCTCCATTTGACTGATCGCACGCGAAATTTGTTCGGTACCCTTTGTTTGCTCCTCACTGGCGGAAGTAATGTCCGCGACGAGACTGCTTACTTTTTCAGCATTGCCTTTAATTTCTTCGAGTGAATGGCTGACGAGTTTGCTGATATCGACTCCTTTTCTTGATAAGTCGATGTTGCGGTCGATGATCAGTGCCGTATCTTTGGCAGCATTCGCACTGCGCTGGGCGAGATTGCGCACTTCTTCGGCAACGACTGCGAAGCCTGCTCCCGCTTCTCCTGCACGTGCTGCTTCAACGGCAGCGTTGAGTGCAAGAATGTTCGTTTGGAACGCAATCTCATCGATGACTTTAATGATTTTGGCGATATCGTCGCTGGATTTTTTGATTTCTTCCATGGAGTGGTTCATCTCCAACATTTTTGAGAACCCATCTTTTGCAGAATTGTTCGTTTTCTCAGAAAGCAACGACGCCTGACGCGTATTGTCCGTATTCGATTTGACCATCGAGGCGGTCTCTTCCATCGTAGCGGACGTCTCCTCAATGGAAGCCGCTTGCTCGGTACTGCCTTGGGCAAGCTGCTGACTTGCTGAGGACAGCTGCGATGAAGCACTGAGCACTTGCGCAGAAGAATCGGATACTTTTTTTGTGATCGATGTCATAAAACCGACAATGCCGCTCGATATGAACAATGCAACAACAAACGCCCCAATCGATATCGCGATAAACACACACGCAACGACGATCGCCATCGTCACCGATTGTTCAATACCCTCAATATCTTTTACTGTCACCGCATTGATTTCCGTGATCAGCTGATCCAACTCTCCAAACATGTTGAATGCATACGGCTCAAACACTTCCATAATCTTGTTTCCTGCACTCGTTCCGACATTAATGTACGCATCCGCCATTTCTTTTCCCGTTTTATAAAACACCTCCAACTCTGCCTGAATGGGTTGGATTTGCGCAGTGCGACTCGGATCAATCTGAATAATCTCATTCATTAAGGACTTTGCCTTCGTATACGCTTCTTCAGCAATGACCATTCCTTTATCGAGCCCATCTTGCCCTCGTGTCGTCGTGAAATTTTGAATTTTTGCTTTGGCTTTCAAAATATAAAACTTTGCTTCTTCTGCCTTGACAAGCACATTGAGGTCTTTTTCTTTAATGTGCTTGAACTGAGATACGTTCCCAAACATTGTTATCGTTTGAAAACCGACAGTTACAATCAATAACGCAAACAACGCAATGAGTGGCAACAACACTTTTGTTTTGAGACTGGCATTTTTCATCATCATAAAAGCCTCCGCATCTTTTTTATGTACGTCCATGATGTACGTTTTGGGGGGTGAACATGAGCGTACCTATACAACTTCAGCAAGAACGTGGTGGGCTTCTTTTTCCGTAAAGACGGCATTGGAGTCCAAAATCATAATGACTTTGTCTTTCACTTTTCCGAGCGACTTAAGAAATTCTTGTTTCAAGTCGCTGATGTGCTCTGGTATCGGCTCCATATTTTCCGGCAAAATATCCGTCACTTCCGACACCATATCCACGATAAACCCGACGAGTTTGTTGCCTGTTGCCGTATGCACCTCCATGACGATAATGCATGTGCGATCGTCGTACCCGCGCTCCGACAAACCAAATTTTAAGCGCAAATCGATGACCGGGATGATGCGACCACGCAAGTTCATTACTCCTTTAACGTAGTCTGGCATTTTTGGAATGTGGGTAATGTCCATCATTCCGATGATTTCTTTTACCGACAAAATTGGTATTCCGTAGTTCTCTTCGTTGAGCAAAAACGTGAGAAACTTGTTGATGTGCTTGACAATCATGTTCCATTCGCCCCTTTCTTATTTCTTCAAAATGACTTCCAAACGTACCGACACGCGTGTTCACGTCCCCACCATTATTATCGGCGAGACCAACGGGATGTGTAGGGCATCACAAAACTTTTTTTAAAAATGATCAAAAAAAAAATGACCACTATGCGTGGTCACTGTGATGCACAATGGGCCCTGAGGGACTCGAACCCCCGACCAATCGGTTATGAGCCGACCGCTCTAACCAACTGAGCTAAAGGCCCGCTGCATATGGATCGTGTGCTGTACGACTGTATGGAATACACCGATGCGCACGCCATAATTTTTTTTGCTTAAAAAGCGTACCACAAACCGCAGTACGTGTCAACACCATCTTGAGCGGCATCACTAAAATGATGAAAAACCCTGCTTTTCTTCGTTATCACGGTATTTGTGGGCGATGCGCCCCGCTGCCGATGCCGCGATACTGGCAATTAAATCGTCCAAAAACGTATGGACATGGTCTGAGTTTTTCGTATCCAGTTTTTTAATGATGCCGATTTTGTATTTATCTAAGTAGCCAAACGTCGTCACTGCAATGCTCCCGTAGCTGAGTACAGAACCGAGTGCGAGCGTCTCATCGCAACCAAACAACCCTTCGTCGGCTTCAACGAGCTCTTGCAGCGGTGAAGACAACTGTTTGCGTTCGGCGAGCTCATCCAACTCCATCCCCACAAGCAACGCGTGCTGCATTTCTCGTTTGGACAACACCCGCTCTACACTCGCGACACACTCCGAAAACATCAACTGGGGATGGTACACGCGCTGCAACTCATACACGATGTGCGCAATGTCTTCAATGCGCACGCCACGATGCGCAAGTTTGGTCTTTACTGCCTGATGGATGACATCGCTATGGACTGGCATTCGCTCCACATCCTTTATGAAGTAATCACCGATCGGTATCCCGCGCAGAGTCTGGACGTTTCAGCGATGCGAGCAGCGCATCTCCTTCGCGTGCCCATAAGCGCAACGCTTGACGAATCGTCTGCTCACCGCGCAATGCACGGGCGATGTGGCGTTCACCAAACCGCTCCAGCGCGACAAGCTGTGGATATTGTACGAACAATTCCGATGCATCGCCACGAACACTCGGCAATCGCGTCGCAAATGCCCGCGCATCGTAGTCCAGTCCTGCAAGCGGACGCAATGCGGACATATTTGTCGGCAACCACAATTGCTCCGAAACACGCAACCGGGCGTACTGCGCGCCATGCACGTACTGTATGACATCCCACGCCAAAGTCTGAGATCGCGCCGGAAGGACAAACACATCGGGAATGCGTACACTTCCACCGACATTGGGTGCTTGTGCATGTTCGGGTACAGGGGCGATGCCCCACTGCAACAGCGGTACGTTGCTTTTGCTGCGCTGTTCGTTCTCACGGAGCAGATCGTGTACAAACGTATGGTCACTTAGTACGAGCGGTACGTCGCCTGAAATGAACCAATTTGTGATCTTATTTTTGCGCGCTGCGCGCCCTGAAGGCGTACGTATCGTCGTCGCCAATGTGCCCGATCGGTACGCATCGAGCAGTGTACGAAACACGGTCTCCCACGCATCGGTATCGACCGTCATGCGCCACGCAATCGGATCCACCATGCGCACACCAAGCGGTGCCCCAAAAGCGATCGCATCGGAAATGATGTCCGTTTTTGACCACGCCGAGAACGCAAATCCGTGTTTGGCACGGTTTTGCACATCTTGCGCAATCGCAAACACGTCGTCCCACACCAAAGAACCTTCAGGCATGCGTACACCTGCTGCTTGCAAGATGTCCGTCCGATAAAACAACGCCGATGCCCCAAAAAACGGCGCTAAGCCGTACAATTGTCCATCTTCCGATGCCCCCCTCAGCGCCGCCAAAACTGCTGGAGCCCATTCGTCTTGACGTTCCGTCTGAAGCAACGGATCGAGTGGCCGCAGCGCATTGCGTTCCACAAGGACACGGTATGCATCCATATCGACCATTGCCACGTCCGGACGATCAGGACCATCAAACCACGCACTCCACTGCCCCGCACGCTTTCGCGGTTGTTCATCCGGTTCAAACGGCGTCGGAACGACATCAATGACGATCGCTTGCTGCGCCGCTTCATAGCGGACGGCCATCTGTTCCCGCAGCCATTGCACATGCTCCGGTGATGCTCCGAGACGTATCGTCTGCTGTTCGACACGGGGGGGTTGCTGTTGCATACTGCACCCGACGATCATCCACAGCACGCACGTCCATCTAAGCCATCTCATACATCACCGCTCCACTATTGTTCTTCCTTCGATTGCACATCTTGTTGTTCTTTCAGCTCTCTTATTTTTTTGATCAACTTGTTTCCGCTTGTCTCCCATTCCGCAAGCGCTTTTTTCAGTGTCTTCTTTCCTTTTGCCACTTCTTCCAGTCGCGGTTGTCCGATCGCGATGACATCATTGATCGTCGGATATGTGCGCACAAGCGCTTCTTGTGACGGCGAAACATAAAATGGAACTTTATAAAACGCAGGCAAATTGTATTGTACGCCTTCTTTGGGCTTGGCGAACTCACTGAGCGACGATATGCCGTAAATAGAGCGAGACTTCAGTTTGATCCATTCCGGACTCAAAATGAATCGAATAAAATCCCATGCTCCATCCATGTTTTGTGCTTTGGCATTGATCGCCATCAATCCCCCGACGAACAATTCTAACCCTGCCGATCCAGATTCATGCGTCGGTACCGTTACGACATCCCAATCGATCGGCTTTCCCTTTTCTGCGCGTTGCACCGCTTCATTAAATGCGACCATTTCTGCCACATATTGAAACGGTTGGATGACCATCGCAAGTTTTCCGAGCTTAAATAAATCGGCGTTTACCGCCAAATTCGGTTGCTTTTTCTTCCAATCAATCAGTGTAGAAAACACCTCTTGCCATTCTGGGGTATTGATCGTCATACGCGTTGCTTCTTCATCATAAAAACGCATTCCTAGAGAGCGCGTATACACTGTTGCATCTTGCAGCAATATGGTCGAATTTCCATAATTGAATGCAAATCCAATTTGGGCGTCTTTCCCTTTTCCTTTATTGAGCTGTGTGCCCAGCGCGAGCACCTGATCCCATGTCATATTGTCTGTCGGTACAGCAATTCCTGCTTCTTCGAATATTTTCTTATTGTAAAACAACGCATACGATGAGAACATCGGGGTCAAACCGTACAGCTTTCCATCGTCCGCTGTGCTTTTGATCGCATTGACGACATTTGGAATGAACGCATTGAGATCGATGTTGTCATTTGCCAAATACGGTTCGATCGATACGAGCGCATTCGCTTGTATGTACTCCGGCAGTGTAGACAAATCCTCGATCACGACAACATCGGGTGGATTGTCGCTTGCCAGCAATTGCAGCATCGCGCCTATGCGATCAATCGGTTTTTGCGCCGTCTCGATAGCGAATTTATCCAGTGCCCCGACAATTTCTACTTTTGCATTTGGGTACTTATTTTCAAAAATTTCCGTATAATACGAGCGAATATTTTCTTCAAACGTCGCATATCCACCGAGCACACCAATGCGAATCGTTTGTTTTACGGTCGCTGCGCGTTCCACAGGTTTCGCACATGCACCAAGCACGGCGACAGCGATCACTGCGCAGACTAGGCGCATCACAGTTGTATTTTTACGCACGAATTTCACTTCCTCTCAATCATTTTTTCGCCACTGCATGACGCGCAACCCCCTCACATTGCGCGTCATGCAAAAACTATTGAAACAAGGCAATACCCTATCGTTTGTTGTCCTCATTGTATTTTTTGAGTTTGGGGTTTGCTTCTGCCTCCCATTCCTTCAGTGCATCTGCTGCTGTTTTCTTTCCTTGCACGACTTCTTCTATTTTCATACGCCCTATTTGTTCGATTTCGTTAATGATTTCATACGACAACGGCGATTCATACACGTTGCTTTCAACAACCGGTTTTACACTCGTAAACGCCTTGACATTGTACGTATATCCGTCTTTTGGCTTGACGTATGCGGTCAATGACGAGATCGTATCTTCGCTGCGCGCCTTAATGCGCGCCCACTGATCGCTGTGGATAAACCGGATGTAGTCCCACGCACCTTCTGCATTTTGTGCTTTGGCGTTGATGGCGAGCATCCCGCTGACCGTCATCGCACTGCCTGCATCTGGTGCCTCGGGAAACGTCGGTATGGACACGATATCCCATTCGATCGGTTGCCCTTCCCCAGTTCGTTCCAGTGCCTCGTTGCTCGAGATAATTTGATTAATGAGTGACGGACGTCCAAGAACCATGGCGAGCTTTCCTGAGAAAAAAGGACTTCCATTGTACTGTGACGGAGCTACACCTCCTGTTGCATCGAGTGCCTCTTCGGGGATCAATTTTTGTTTGCGCAATCCGATGAGTGTCGTGATCACTTTGTTCCATTGAGGCGTATTGACTGTGACTGCGGTATATGTGTCGTTGTACATGCTCAGTTTGAGCTGCGTAACGTACTCTTTGGCATCGTCAAAGACGTTCGTCGGTACGGTTTCGGTAAACGCGATACCGTACACACGCTCCGCTCCGTTTCCACTGGCTACTTTATCTGCCAAAGAAAACACTTCTTCCCAAGTCATTCCATCGGTCGGTGGATCGATTCCGACTTTGTCAAATATGCCCCGATTGTAAAACAACGCTTTTGTTTCGTACAACGGCGCCAGTGCGTACAGCTGCCCGTCGGAAGAAGCCCCTTTAATGCCCTCGATGACGGCGGGGACGAACGCATTCATATCGACGCTGTCTTTTTTCAAAAACGCATCCAACGGGGACAACAAATTTTCTTCGGTCAGTTTGGACACTTGCTTGAGGCTCGATAAGACCACGACGTCCGGGGGATTGTCCCCGGTAAGCATCTTTTTCATTTCTGCAATTTCATTTGGTTTTTTCGACCAGTCGTACGCATTGTTGTCGATGGCACTGGTGAACTCCATTTTTGTCTTCGGGTGCGTAATTTCATACAGCTCTGTGTACAAGCTGCGCTCATAGTCATACGTCCCCCCGCCATACATCACTGCAATACGTACCGTCTGCTCTGTTTCGTCAAACACCGACTGCTGCGTCTGCG
>JAGWXQ010000062.1 GCA_018969805.1 Paenibacillaceae bacterium
TCTCTCGTCGTACCGTCAGTGTAGCCGTTCGCACACGAACGCATACATCGCTCCTTAGGGTACAAAAACATAAGGGACCGTGTCCGTCGTTGCACATGCACGACGAGCAGATGTTTTTCCTATGATGTGCACGCGCAAAAAAAAACGATCTCTATCTATTTCCTTTTTAAAAAAGCCCATCATTTGTGCAACGATTTGGGACAATAAACAACCCATGGATTACAACACAGGTCCCATCATCATACCTACAGCGACGCACGCATTGTGGTACGTTCGCTGTGCCGATGCAGCACAACGTGCGTATCGCAGAACATCATGTATGCGGCAACAAATCGTCACAAGGCATCCCCGCGCAGCATTGTCGCGCCCCCTCCCCACGTGTATAATAAGAACAAACTGTTTTCATTTACAGAACAAGGGGGGGTCAACCGATGCCGAGAATGTATCGTGTGCTCGGATTTTGGATGCTCGTATTTGGCTTAATGGCACTTGCTGGAGAAATGCCGCAAATGGCGTTGTTGTTTCTCGGTCAAGCAGTCGCATTTGTGACGCTCGGATACTTGAATTTGACAGAGCGAGCGTACATCGTACTGTTTTGGGGCTACCTGATCTTGTCGTTTGGCGGGTTCACTTATTGGTCATTTTTTCAAATGGAACTGTAATACCCGATCGACCACGACGAAATCCATCGCCCCATTCCCCTCATAAGAACAACGACCCAGAGCGATGCTTTTTGCTTGATTGCAAAAGGCGTTTTTGTGTGACGGACCATTGAAATACGGATGCGTATCAACGACGATTTTGCTCTTGCATCGATACGCATCCGTATTCTCAGTCATCCATGTGTTGTACAAAACGCCTCCTGCTTTTTTGCCAAACACCGCCACTGAACCGATGTTGTCCATCAAGGGTGGCGTATGCGGTTTCCGCTCCCTGAGTTCGGTCGATTGACCCCCGCACTGTGGTGCGGGTTTTTTTGTGTTCCCAAGCATGTGTTGCGTGCATACGCTAAGGGCGATGACGACTTTCCCATCAAGGAGGGACCACATGCCCCCGAGTTCACTACGCCGTCCCGCACGGTCTTTGCGTGCGCGGCTGGCATCCAAAACGTGCCTCGTCGGCATTTTGACCAACGGAACAAAAGATGCGTCCGCTCCATTTGGATCGCGTACGTCTTTGTTGCGGGACATTTTGTCGGTCGCACATGCCCCGATCGTCGCTTTTGCATTTACGCCAAAAGACGTCCAATGGTCCACACGCACCGTGGTTGGCACGTTTGCATTGCCAGATGGACAGTGGCATCGCTCCCGTGTTCCATTGCCCGATGTCGTGTACAATCGCATCGCACACCGCGATGCCGATCATTCACCAGCGATGATTGCCCTTAAAACCCGCTTTTTGCGGTTGCGTGTACCATTTTTTAATTGGTGCTTTTTTCGAAAAAGCGACATCATCCGTAAACTCGCCACAGATGCGGTCGTTGGGGCGCACATCCCAGACACCGTCATCGATCCGCGTCCGTCGTCGCTGCACCATCTGCTGCGCACGTACCGCACCGTGTACGTGAAGCCGTCCTCCGGCAGCCTGGGCAAAGGCATCGTGCGCGTCAGCCAGACGAACAAAGGCTACACGCTGCGCTTGCGCTCCGGCGGACAAAACGTCATGCGCACCGTGCCCACGATCAATCGGCTTTGGCACGTGCTCACGCGCAACCACGCCCAAATGCGGGGAACGATCGTACAGCAAGGCATTCGCCTTATGACGGTAGAGGACCAACCGGTCGATTTTCGCGTGCACCTCGTGCGCGACGAAAAAAACAACTGGGCGATCGGGGGCATTGGTGCGAAAAAAGCCGGTAAAGGAAGCATTACGACCCACATCCGCAATGGGGGCACCCTGCTGACACCCGAATTCGCACTGTGGAGTGCTTTTGGCGACAAATCCGAACGACTTTTTAACGAACTCAAACGAACGAGTATCGCCATTTCCGAGCGCATCGCCCACCACTCCCGCCACCATATCGCTGAGCTCGGACTGGACATCGGCATCGATGCCCAGCAGCGGTTGTGGATGTTTGAAGCGAATGCCAAACCTGGACGCTCCATTTTTAAACATCCCGCCTTAAAAGAAGATGGGAAACGTACGACGGCGTTGTTGTTTGCCCATTGTGCGCACATTGCGCGCCTACGAAAAAGGAGGGCTCCGCGATGAACGAGCGCGCTGTGTCTCCCAGACCGATCGTCGCCATATTGACCGTGCGCGATGCACGAAAAGTTCCGTTTCGTGGCAATCTCCGCCGCTTCGTCACATTGCTCCAAGCAGCAGCAGCGCACAAAATCACAGCCTACATCGTCACCCACGATGCGATGCACGTGCACGACCGCCGTATTTCCGGATATCGCTACGATGCACGCAAAAAACGGTGGATCCGTTCGTCGCATCCGTTTCCCCATATTGTGTACAACCGCATTCCGTTTCGCGCATACGAAAAACGACCTGCCATCGCACGGCTGATTCGTACGTGTCTGCAGCATCCGCAGCTGCATTTTTACAATCCCGGATTTTTGAGCAAATGGACGCTGTTTCAATGGATGATCAAAACACCCGAGCTGCGCAAACTGCTTCCAGAAACCGTGCGCGTCCAACACGCCAGTGACGTCGCCGCGATGGCAAAAAAGCACGGCACCGTATATGCAAAACCGATTACCGGACGAGCGGGAAGAGGCATCATCCGCATCCGCATGCACACAAAATCGTCGTACGAAGTGCGCACGCAAACCGGTTCACCGACAACGTACGATACCGTGTCGTCATTGTGCGACGCACTCAGCGAAATATTTGGATCGCAACCGTATATCGTGCAGCAAGGCATCTCCCTTGCGACGACAAGCGGCCGACCTTTTGATTTGCGCGCACACGTACAAAAAGACGGCAAGGGCGCATGGCGTGTATCCGGTATCGGCGCACGGGTCGCGGGCGCACATCGGATTACGACACACGTGCCCCGCGGCGGTTCGATCGGATTGCCCCGCAATTTGCTTCAAGCTGCCTTTGGCACGGCGAAAGCCCGGCGCGTGCTGCATCGGGTGCGCAAACATGCACTGCGCATCGCCGCACACATCGAACGCCAGGCAGGAAACACGTGGGGCGAAATGTCGATGGACATCGGGGTGGATGGACAGGGCCGCATTTGGTTTTTCGAAGCGAATGCCAAGCCGATGCCGTTTGACGAACCCCACATTCAGCGTCGCGCATTGACGCGCCTCGTGCGATACTGGTCATTTTTGGCAAAACAGAAAAAAAATACTGCGCAACTGCAAGGATGGTTTCCGCTCACCTCTATGCATTGGGATGAAAAACTATGGATATAAATACAGTAAAAGAACAAAGAAAAAATCGACGAATATGTATCGGTATTCGGGCTTTGCCTTTACGCAATGGCTATTTCGAAGAAAAAAGAATGTTTTCAAAAATGATTGTCGCGGTCCCCCAATGTGATGTATACGTATTTTCTCCTACGGACGTGCACCCCCACCGCGATCGTCCCGTATACGCCCATACGTACGATGGGCACACAAAGCGATGGGCACGGGCGTGGCGCGAAATGCCCGACGTCATCTACGACCGCGCCCGCGTGCACGAACACACGTTTGGCAAGCAACGCGCACTATGGCGCAGCGATCGCATCGTCTGGGCGAATCGTCCACTGGGCAATAAATGGACGGTTCATCGTCGGCTCATACGCGACGCGGCGATCCGCGCACACATCCCCCACACCGTTCGGTGGAGTACACACCTGACCGAACAACATCCGTGCACGTATATCAAGCCCATCCGCGGCACAGGTGGCCGGGGCATCGTCCGCATCACAAAAACAAAAACCGGATATGTCATCCATGGACGCAATATGCGCCGCGCCGTCCTCCCCATGAAAACGGCAAAACACTGGAACGGTGCCCTAGCGATCGCCGCCCGCATCGTGCGAAACACCCCATGCATCGCCCAGCAAGGCATCGACACGACACTCCCCGATGGACGCGTACACGACGTGCGCGTGCTCATTCAAAAAGACCGCCACGGTGCCTGGCGCGTCACCGGCATCGCCGCCCGCATCGGGCGCATGCACAGCGTCACGGCCAACTTGCACGGCGGGGGCACCGCCTCTCCATTGCGCGACATCCTCCTGCGCAATGGCCACGAGCACATGGCTGCGATTCGGGAAAAACTGCTCATGCTCGCCCACCGCATCGCAGTCCGCCTCGAACGATCGTCTGAGGCACTGTGCGAGCTCGGTCTTGATTTTGCGATCGACCGTTCAGGAACACCGTGGCTTCTGGAAGTAAATCCAAAACCGTCCCGCGATATTTTTCGTCGTCTTGGATGGAAAAAAACGTATGCAAACGCCATTAGCCGCCCGATTTTGTACGCAATGTGGCTTGCACAGCATCGTGCATCGCGCGCTCGGACGCAAATACAGCACGCTGCACAGCAAGAAGTGCTTCCACCGTACACACCTGCTGCGCACGCACGATGCTCCGATCGACATCGTTCCACGCCTGCACGACCGCAGCTGCATCGTGCGCGCTCGGATCATCCCTCCACGTCTTCCAGCGCGCACCCCAATGAAACGTTGCGTCCGAACACGACGTGGTTTCCATAGCGCGGTCTGTCCATGCCACCACGTCGATCGCAAGCTGTCGCGTCGATCGCACCCAAGATGACCACGGTTCCGGCACCGAAAACGACCCCGCAAACGACTTGCGCAACGCTCCTTCGGGCACGCGCTTTAGGTCGTCTTTGGGTACAAAGCGCGCGACGACAAACGGCGGAGACGAGGATACAAACGTTGGTGATTTTGTTTCCGCAGCCATCCGACGCGCCCCGTCTTCGATGCGAAACGAACCGAACTGCACATAGTGCAATGGCGTCAGCGCAACGACCGTCATTTTTGGTGCCGATTGTTCTGCTTTTTTTTCAGGTTTCGCAACGTTGGATCTTGCATCGTGGGGCTTTGTCGCATCCGACACGAGTGCGAGCACGATGGCCCCGCATACCGTCCCTACACCGATTGCGACCACTGATGCAGCGAGCGCAATGCCCCACACTGGCATGCGCCGTGATACGTGCCGCTGCACGATGTGATGCTCGATGTGCTCTAGATCGGGAGCGGGTGCATCCATGAGTGGTTCAGGCACGTACGGTACCGCTTCGGGTGTCTTATGCACACGTACTTCGATCCATGCTGGCGCGCCCGACTGATGCATACGTTGTTCGGAATCCTCTTGCATCCGGATCCTCCTTCCGATGTCCGTCAAGCATATGCGCACAGCACGGTGTCGTATTCCTGATCGCGTACTTGTTCCATTTTGCTGACTGCGCAAGCATATACGCCGTTTCGCTTCGTTTGATGCCAATGACAAATCCGCGCCACACTTTTTGAACGTCTCTTGGGTGAGCAGTACGTCTGCCCGACTTGTTCCTGATTCACATCCATATGTCAATACATCGAACCTAATGGTCAAAACTGCCTTCTGTATGGATGTTTTTCTCCCCTAATGCGTAGGACAAAAAAAGCCTCAAACGAGGCGCGCTGACCACTGACGAAAAAAAGAAGCAACGACATCAACACCGACAGCGATCGCATCTTCACACGGGGCAATCTGGGCATGATGCAACCCATATGGCGTATCGACACCAAGCCAAAACATCATTCCCGGAATACGCTGCACGAAGTAGCCAAAATCTTCACCCGTCATCGCGATATCGCTCTCGATATACGCATACCGTCCATCTTGTCGCACCCATTGTTCAAACTGTTGTGAACATGCACGGTCATTGACCACGTGCACATAATTGAGCCCATAATCGATTTGCCCTCTGGCGCCGTGCGCTTTCGTGACACCATCGACGATCGCCTCAATTTTTTGCTTGATGACCGTGAGCGTCTCTTGGCGCAGCGTCCGTATCGTCCCCGTCACCTGTACGTGGTCGGCGATAATGTTTTGTCGTGTTCCCCCTTGGATCGTCCCCAAAGAAATGACCGCCGCATCGAGCGGATTGACACTGCGTGCGACGATCGTCTGAATGTGTCCGACCAATGCCGCTGCCACGACGATCGCATCGACGGTGTCGTGCGGAAATGCAGCATGTCCTCCTACGCCGTACACATCGATCGTCAGCTCCGACGTATCGGCAAAGAACACACCTGGACGCGTCGATACCGTGCCGACGGGCAACTTCGGTGCGATGTGCAGTGCACATATCACATCCGGCCACCACGATAAAAACGGGGCACTGTCCATCATTGGCAACGCGCCACCAGGCCCTTCCTCTGCCGGCTGAAACACCACCAGTACGTGATCGTCCAACGGCTCCTCAATGACATCAAGCAGTACCCCGATCGCAATAGCCATGTGCATATCATGCCCACACGCATGCATCATGCCCACATGCTCGGAAGCATACGGCAAGCCCGTTTGTTCTGTAATCGGCAACCCGTCAATGTCGGCACGATACGCAAGCGTGCGTGCACCGACACGCCCACGGACACGGACGAGGATGCCCGTCTTCCATGTGCGGACTTCGACGCGATCGGTCGCATGTTTGTGAATGACATCAAGCAACAGTGCCTGCGTCTTTACTTCCGCAAAACCGAGCTCTGGTACACGATGCAGCGCGCGCCGCAAAGCGATGAGTTGCTCTGCACGCGCCGCACTGATGCGGCTCATCGGGCCATCTGACGCAGCTCCATCATGAGCTCCGTCTTCGCTTTCGTCTTGTCATCGACGTTTTTGATCCAACGCGCCGGCACACCCGCGACGACCGTATGCGGTGCGACATCATCGACGACGACCGCACCCGCTGCTACGACCGCCCCTGTACCGACACGCACGCCTTCAAGCACGACCGCATTTGCACCAATGAGCACCTCGTCTTCAATAACGACCGGCTGTGCTGAAGGGGGCTCGATGACCCCCGCAAGCACTGCGCCCGCCCCGATATGGCACATGCGTCCTACGTGCACCCTTCCACCAACCGTCGCATTCATATCGATCATCGTCCCCTCACCGATGACCGCACCGATGTTGATGATCGCACCCATCATGACGATCGCACCAGGCGCAATCGTCACGTGTTCACGAATCACGCTCCCCGGCTCGATGCGCGCCTGTACAGTCGTCACATCAAGCAACGGAATCGCCGATAACCTGCGGTCACACTCGATGTGTACGTCCGTCAGTGCCGCTGCATGCGCATCCAAAAATGGCTTGACATCGTCATAATCCCCGATCACGACACCCCCTTGTGGCCCAAAAGCAAAAACCCGCACTCCTTCTGGTGCCTCGGGAAGCTGTCCCGTAAAGTATACTTTTATCGGCGTTTTTTTTGGACTCGTCTGAATGTACCGGATGAGCTCCATCGTCTGCTCCATCGCGTGTCCTACCCCTTTCCCATCTCTGCCCTGGCGCACGCGATCAGCTGCTGCATCGCGTCTGGAATCGGTGCCGTGCAGTGGATCGTTTCCTCGGTCCGTGGATGAATAAATGACAACACTTCTGCATGCAACGCTTGTCCGCGAAACGGACTGCGCTCTATGCACGGTCCACCATACACCGCATCGCACGCAATCGGGTGTCCAATGTACCGCATATGCACCCGAATTTGATGCGTCCGTCCCGTATCGAGCGTCACCCGCACAAGCGTATGCTGCCGCATGCGCTCTACGACACGCACGTGCGTCCGCGCCACCCGCCCACCATCGACGACGACAAATCGCTTTCGGTGCTGCACGTCACGCCCGATCGGCGCATCAATCGTCAGCGTGTCGTGCGCCAGTACACCACAAACCAATGCGACGTACTGCCGATGCACCGTATGGTGCATCAACTGCTGTGCAATGTGCGCACGCGCTTGCTCATGCTTCGTAACAATCAACAACCCCGACGTATCTTTGT